>DATFVU010000088.1:0-2459 GCA_035260145.1 Candidatus Polarisedimenticolia bacterium
CCCGCCGGTCGGCTCGGAGGGCCCCGGCTTCACCCCGGCCAGCGACGAGCGGCGACTGTGGGATGAGGCGAAAGAGGAAGAACGCAAGCTGCGCGACAAGGTGCCGCTCTACCAGGACCCGATCCTCGAAGACTATCTGAACCAGGTGGCCCGTCGCCTGGAGCCGCCCGAGCTCCAGGGTCAATCGCTGATCCGGATCCGAGTCACCTCGCTCAGGGACCCGACTCTCAACGCCTTCACCTTCCCGACGGGATCGATCTACGTGCACACCGGCCTCCTGGCGCGCCTGGAAAACGAGGCGCAGCTGGCGGTCGTCCTCGGCCACGAGATGACGCACGCCACGAACCGGCACGCCCTCGAGTTCACGCGCAGCGCGCGGAACAAGGCGATGGGCTTTTCCATCGCCGCGATCGCCGCCAGCATCCTGGTCGCCGAGAAGGCAGGGGAGAAGGCCAATGAGGGAGACTGGGAGAGCGCGTACGTCATCAATCAGGTCGCCAACATCGTGGTCGGGCTTGGGCTCCAGCTGGCGTTCGTCGCTTCGGTCAACGGCTTCGGGCGCGATCTGGAGCGCGAGGCGGACGAGGTGGGGCTACAGCGCGTGGCTGCGGCCGGCTACGATCCGAGGCAGGCGCCGCGGGTGTTCGAGATTCTCAAGGACGACCATGGCGACGATCGCAAGGTGGAAGTGTTCTTCTTCGGCAGCCATCCACGTCTCGACGAGCGGATCGCCGACATGAAAGAGCTTCTGTCGACCCGCTACAGCGGGGTCGAGAGCGAGGGGCGCACGACCGACACGCGGGCGTTCCGGATGCGCATGCGCGTCCTGGTGCGGGACGACGCCGCGGAAAACATCCGGCTGGGACGCCTGGGGAACGCCGAGGCGGAGATCGGCAGGGTGCTCGACCTGACGCCGAACGATCCGGTCGCCTATTACCTGTCGGGACAGATCGCCGAGAAGCGGACGGCCGAGACGAAGGACCGGACCGAGGCCGACCGCCAGAGGGACACGGCCCTGGAGGCGTACGACAAGGCGATCAAGCTCGACTCGCGCTACGCCGATCCCTACCGCGCCATCGGCATCCTGCGCCTCAAGAACGGGGACAAGGAAAAGGCCCGGACGGCGTTCGAGCGTTACCTCGAGCTGCGGCCGGAGGCGCCCGACTCCCAGCAGATCAAAGACTACCTCCTCGAGATCGCGGCGGGCTGAGGCGCGCGGCGGGCACGTCCGAAGGAGACCGACGACTTGGACCTCGGACTCGATGGCCGTGTTGTCCTTCTGGCCGGCGCCAGCCGTGGGATCGGCCTGGCGGCCGCCAGGGCCTTCGCCGGCGAAGGGAGCCGCGTCGCGCTCATGGCCCGCGACAAAGCGGGGCTCGCCGCGGCGGCGGGCGAGGTACGGCAGGTGGCGCGTGGTCGCGGCGCCGCGGCCTCCGGGACGGCCGCGGCGAACGCCGACGATTCGGTCCTGGAGGCGGCGGGGGACGCGACCCGGGAGGAGGACGCGGGGCGAGCCGTGCGCGCGACGATCGATCGGTTCGGACGGATCGACGTCCTGGTCACCCTGGTGGGCGGCTCGCGCGGCGATCCGGGGATCGAGGCGGGGGGCGCAGACTGGAACGCGGCGCTGGACGCCAACCTGCGATCCGCCGTCAACCTGACGCGCCTGGTGGCGCCGATCATGAAGGAGAGCCAAGCGGGCGCCATCGTGCACGTCGCGTCGATCTTCGGCCGGGAGTGGGGAGGGGCCGCCTCGTACAACGCGGCGAAGGCCGCGCTCATCTCCTACAGCAAGTCGTGCGCCCGGGCCCTGGCGCCTCACGGGGTCCGCGTCAACAGCGTCGCCCCGGGATCGACCCTGTTCCCGGGAGGCTCCTGGGAGCGCCGGCGCCGCGACGACCCCGAGGGGATCGCGGAGTTCGTCAGAAGAGAGCTGCCCCTCGGACGGTTCGGCCGGCCCGAGGAGGTGGCGGCCGCCATCCTGTTCCTGGCGTCGAAGCCCGCCGCGCTCGTGATCGGGGCCTGCCTGAACGTGGACGGGGGGCAGAGCCGCTCTTTGATCTAGGAGCGAGTCCTAGGATCCGGCCCGCGACGGACGGCGCCTCTCCGCCAGGACGGCGAAGGTCTCGAAGATGATCTGAAGCCCCAGGAACAGGGTGATGCCGCTCGGGTCGAGCGCGGGGGCGATCTCCACGATGTCCATGGCGCGCACGGGCAGGTGCTTCGCGAGGCCGCGGGTCAGCTCGAGGAGCTGCCGGCTGGTCAGTCCGCCCGCGACCGGGGCCCCCGTGCCGGGCGCGCACGACGGGTCGGCGACGTCGATGTCGAGGCTGAGGTAAACGTTCCCGACCCCGTTCAGCTTCTGTCGCGCCAAAGTCACGACCGACTCCACTCCGAGGCGGTCGATCTCGCGCGCCGGCACGAATCGAATCCCCTTCTCCTGCATGAAGTCGAGCTCC
>DATFVU010000089.1:0-3148 GCA_035260145.1 Candidatus Polarisedimenticolia bacterium
GACACCGAGTTCATCGTGGACGAGCAGGTGGACAAGTTCCGCTTCCAGTCCGAGAACGAGCGCGTGCTCGCCGAGAGCGGGCAGCCGGCCACCGGCCGGCCGCTGCTCCTCGGGATCACCAAGGCCTCGCTGTCGACCGACTCGTTCATTTCGGCGGCGTCCTTCCAGGAGACGACGCGCGTTCTGACCGAGGCGGCGATCGCGGGCCGCATCGACTACCTGCGGGGCCTGAAGGAGAACGTGATCATGGGCCGGCTGATTCCCGCGGGCACGGGCATGGAGATCTATCGAAGACTTCAAATCGCTCCGGACGGACCGCCGCCGATGGAGGAGGTCATTCCGGAGGGGGTCGAGACGCCGGCCCTCGAAGAGGGTCTCGAGCCCCGCACGGTGGAAGAAATCATTTCCGCTCGACAGGACAAGGGGGTCGCGTAGGCCCGGAAGGCCTTCCGGGGCCGGGCGTAAGCTTTTGCAGGACAAGTTCTTGACAGCCCGGCGACCCTTTGCTACTATCCGGCGGTTTCACGGCCAGCCATGTCCAGGTCGTCGGGTGCCGGGCGCACCTCCCGGGCGCCGGGGGCATGTTGCGGCCGGTTCGGTGTGTTTCAGAGAGTGCAGTTGTGAAATGAGGTTCCGGTGCCGACAGTCAGCCAGCTGGTGAAGTGGGGTCGCGAGAGGATGCGGGGGCGGACCAAGAGCCCCGCGCTCGGCGCCTGCCCTCAGAAGCGGGGCGTGTGCGTGCGAGTCTTCACGTCCACCCCGAAGAAGCCCAATTCGGCCTTGAGGAAAGTGGCGCGCGTGCGTCTGACGAACGGCATCGAAGTGACGACCTACATCCCCGGCGTGGGTCACAACCTCCAGGAGCACTCCATCGTGCTCATCCGCGGAGGCCGCGTGAAGGACCTGCCGGGCGTGCGTTACCACGTGATCCGCGGCACCCTGGATTCCATGGGCGTCGAGGGCCGCAAGCAGAGTCGTTCCAAGTACGGGGCCAAGCGACAGAAGGCCTAGGGGCGCCGGAGCGCCGGATGGCCTGCCTCGAGGTGTCAGCGTCCCTCGGTTGAAGTCGGGAAGCGATCGTCTTCCCCGGAGGTCGGATCGGTCATGCCGCGACGCGCGATGGTGAGCAAGAGGGAGACGGTGCCGGATCCGGTCTACCAGTCGACTCTGGCGACCAAGTTCATCAACTGCATGATGGCGCGCGGCAAGAAGTCGATCTCCGAGTGGATCTTCTACGGCGCGATGGACATCGTGAAGGACAAGACCAAGGACGACCCGATGAAGGCGTTGAAGCGCGCGGTCGACAACGTGAAACCGCTTCTCGAGGTGAAGTCGCGGCGCGTCGGAGGGGCGACCTACCAGGTGCCGGTCGAGGTCAATCCGGCGCGGCGCCAGTCGCTGGCGATCCGCTGGATCATCTCCTACGCCTCGCAGCGCGCCTCCGAGAAGCGCATGCTCGATCAGTTCGCGAACGAGGTGATGGACGCCGCCAACAACCGCGGCGGCGCCATCAAGAAGAAGGAAGACACGCACAAGATGGCCGAGGCCAACAAGGCCTTCGCCCACTATCGCTGGTAAGGATCATGGCTCGCCCGCATCCTCTCGACCGCTATCGCAACATCGGCATCGTCGCCCACATCGACGCGGGGAAGACGACCACGACCGAGAGGATCCTCTTCTACACGGGGAAGATCTACAAGCTGGGCGAGGTGCACGACGGCACCGCCACCATGGACTGGATGGTGCAGGAGCAGGAGCGGGGGATCACCATCACCTCGGCGGCCACCACCTGCTTCTGGCGCGATCATCGCGTCAACATCATCGACACGCCGGGCCACGTCGACTTCACCGCCGAGGTGGAGCGCTCGCTGCGCGTTCTCGACGGAGCGGTGGGCGTGTTCTGCTCGGTCGGAGGCGTGGAGCCGCAGTCCGAGACGGTCTGGAGGCAGGCGGACAAGTACAAGGTCCCGCGCATCGCGTTCGTCAACAAGATGGATCGCCAGGGGGCCGATTTCGATCGCTGCGTGCGCATGATGAAGACGCGCCTGAACGCGCGGCCGGTGCCGATCCAGATCCCCTGGGGCCGCGAGGAGCATTTCACGGGGATGGTCGATCTGGTGGAGATGAAGGCGATCCGCTTCGTCGAGGCGTCCCAGGGGGCGGACTTCGAGGTCCTGGAGATCCCGGCCGAGATGAAGGAGGAGGTCGCGCACGCGCGCGAGCGCGTCATCGAGGCCGCCTGCGAGTCCTCGGACGATCTGCTTCACAAGTATCTCGAGGGGAAGCCGCTGGCGCCCGGGGAGGTTCGTCAGGCGCTGCGCAAGGGGACGATCGCGCTGCATTTCACGCCGGTTCTCTGCGGGGCGGCGTTCAAGAACAAGGGGGTCCAGCAACTCCTCGACGCCATCGTCGACTACCTGCCGTCCCCCCTGGAGGTCCCCCCCGTGGAGGGCACCCTGCCGGACGGCAAGACCCCGGTCGTGAGGCGCACTTCCGACTCCGAGCCGTTCTCGGCCCTGGTGTTCAAGATCATGACCGACCCGTTCGTGGGCCAGCTGTCGTTCGTCCGGGTCTATTCGGGGAAGCTGGCCTCCGGCGAGCGCGTGCTGAACGCCACGAAGGGAAACAGCGAGCGCATCGGCCGCCTGCTGCAGATGCACGCCAACAAGCGGGAGGAGATCAAGGAGGTCTGGGCCGGCGACATCGCCGCGGTGGTGGGGCTGCGGAACGCCCAGACCGGCGACACGATCTGCGACGAGAAGTCGCCCATCGTCCTGGAGCCGATGGATTTCCCGGAGCCCGTCATCAAGCTGGCGATCGAGCCGAAGACCAAGGTGGATCAGGAGAAGCTCGGAACCGCCCTCGGCAAGCTGGCCCAGGAGGATCCGACCTTCAAGATCAACACCGATCCGGACACCGCCCAGACGATCATCTCGGGCATGGGCGAGCTGCATCTCGAGATCATCACCGACCGTCTGGTGCGCGAGTTCGGGGTCGGCGTGAGCGTCGGCAAGCCCCAGGTCGCCTACAAGGAGACGATCCGTCAGCCGGCCAAGGCCGAGGGGCGCTACATCAAGCAGACCGGCGGCCGCGGGCAGTACGGGCACGTCAAGCTGGAGGTCTCCCCCCTTCCGCCAGGCAGCGGCTT
>DATFVU010000090.1:0-4286 GCA_035260145.1 Candidatus Polarisedimenticolia bacterium
CAAGACATTCGACAAGGTGCGCGTCGCGACGCGCCGCACGGCGCATGCCTCGGACGTCACCGGCGCGCTCGGCCCGCTCGAGGCGGTCATCGAGTATTCGGACGTCCATTTCGACGCCCCGTTCGGCGAGGAGGTCTGGAGTGGCATGCCGCCGGAGCCCGCCGAGTCGCCCTCCCCCGCGATCCCCGCCGCCGCTGGCCGTCTCGGCCCTCTCGATGCGGCGTCGCCCCCCGGCGAGGAGACCCGGTAGCTTGCAGACGCCTCCCGAGCGGAGTATGGTGGGAGTACACGAGAAAGGAGGTGGTCCAGCAGATGAGTTATCACTGTAGCAGCGAGGTGTCATACCGGACCCGTGAGGTGGCGGCAACTTAGGCGGACCCACGGTCATCGGGCCGCTCGGTATCTCCGCCTGAGGAATACCGGCCGGCCACCGAACCCGGAAGCCCCGGTCTTTGGTCCAGCCGGGGCGGCGCGCTGCGCCGCAGACGCTTCCGGGTTTTCCGCTTCTCTGATAGACTCCACCTTCACAGCCGCACCAATCGCACAAGGCCGCGCACGCTCCGGTGTCCCCCGCCGGAACGGCCTCGCCGGGACTCCCGCGGCGGGAGGTCCCGTGTCGGGCGGCGGGGAGGGCCGGCATGTCCAGCACCTACGACGGGATCGTCAACCGGTACATCGAGCGGACGAAGAAGTCCCGCGAGCTGCATGCCGAGGCGAAGCGCCTGCTGCCGCGCGGCGTCTCGTCCAACTTCCGGGTGGTCGACCCGAACCCGATCTTCATCGAGTCGGCGATCGGGGCCACCATCACCGACGCCGACGGCAACCGGTACACCGATTTCGCCAACGCCTTCGGCGCGATGCTCGTCGGCCACGCCCATCCGACGATCGTCAAGGCGATCGAAGCGCAGGCGAAGCGCGGTACTTTGCACGCGATGCCGCACCGGCTGGAGGTCTCGGTCGCGAAGGAGCTCAAGGAGCGCTTCGGGCAGGACCAGTGGCGCTTCGCGAACTCCGGGACGGAAGCCACCATGCACGCCATCCGCCTGGCGCGCGGCTACACCGGACGTCCCAAGGTTCTGAAGTTCGAGGGGGGGTACCACGGCGCGCACGACACCGTGCTGGTGTCCAACAAGCCGCCGCTGCGGCTCGCGGGGCTGCGGACGCGACCGCGCGTCGTCCCCTGGAGCGACGGCATTCCCGAGGAGTCGTACGCCCACACGCTGGTCGCGACCTTCAACGATCTGAAGGGGGTGCGCGCCCTGCTGGAAGAGCATCCGAACGAAGTCGCCTGCGTCATCCTCGAGCCGATCATGATGAACATGGGCGTGACCGAGCCGCTCCCCGATTTCCTCCCCGGACTGCGCGCGCTGTGCACGGAGCTCGGCGTGCTGCTCGTCTTCGACGAGGTGAAGACCGGGGTCAAGATCGCGCGCGGCGGGGCCACGGAATACTTCAAGGTCAAGCCGGACATCACCGTCCTGGCGAAGGCGATCGGCGGAGGGATGCCGCTGGCGGCCTTCGGCGCGTCGGCCGAGATCATGGAGGAGCTGAACTCGCTGCGCGTCATTCACGTCGGCACCTACGCCAGCAACCCGATCACCCTGGCGGCGGCGGAGGCGACGCTGAAAGAGGTTCTGACGGACGAGGCGTACCGCAGGGTGTTCGGTCTGAACAAGAAGCTGGTCGACGGCTACAGCGCCCTCATCCGCGAGCACAACCTGCCCTGCTACGCGAACGGGGTCGGCTCGATGGGGACGATCAACTTCCGCAAGGACGTCATGCGCGACTATCGCGACTGGGCGGCGGTCGACCGGGTCGCCTCGCAGGCCTGGTACCTGGCGATGCTGAACGAGGGGGTCATCCCGCAGCCGCCGGGCCCCGACGAGCAGTGGACCATCTCGGTGCAGCACACCGAGGCGGACATCGAGACCCATCTGAAAGCGTTCGCCAGGGTGGCGCCGCTGCTGAAATCTCTCTAGGAGCCGACCGGACGCGGCCGCCAGTGCGCGCCGCCCGCAGGACGAACGCCGCGATGACCAGGGCGCGCGAGCTCCTCGGCTACTTCGAATCGCGTGGCGACGAGGCCGTCGACCTCCTGCGAAGGCTCGTCGCGATCGATTCTCCCACCTCGGACAAGGCCGGCGTGGATCGCGCCGGCGCCTTGATCGCCACGGAGCTGCGGGCCTCGGGCGCCGCGGTCGAGATCCACCCACAGGATGCGGCCGGAGACGTCGTGCGCGCCGTGTTCGGCTCGAGCGGCGCAGGATGCTCCGGGAGCGGGCCCGGCGCTCTGTCCAGGGGCGCGCCGGCCGCGATGCTGCTGGGCCACCTCGACACCGTCTGGCCGCCCGGCGAGGCGGCGCGCCGGCCGTTCCGGATCGAGGGAGGCTGGGCCTACGGTCCCGGTGTTTACGACATGAAGGCCGGGATCGTCCTGTGCGCTCTCCTGGCACGCGCCGTGGGCGAGGGGGTGGTCCGCCCGTCGCTGCCGGTCGTCTGCCTGTTCAGCGGCGACGAGGAGACGGGCAGCCCGGTGTCGCGGCCGCGCATCGAGGCGGAGGCGCGCGCCGCGCGCTACGTTCTCGGACTCGAGCCGAGCAACCCCGACGGGGGCGCCAAGACGATGCGCAAGGGGGTCGGGCGCATCGTCGTCGAGGTGATCGGGCTCGCGGCCCACGCCGGCATCGACCCCGGGAAGGGAGTGAACGCCATCGAGGAACTGGCGGCCCAGGTTCTGGCGGTGAAGCTCCTGGCGCGACCCGAGACCGGTACGACCGTGCATGCCGGCCTCATCGAAGGCGGGGTGGCGAAGAACGTGGTCGCTCCCCGGGCGCGGGCCGAGTTCGACGTCAGGGTTCCTTCGCCCGGGGAATGGGCCAGGCTGGAGACCGCCGCTCTCAACCTGCGCCCGCGCAACCCGAAGGCGCATCTTCGGATTGAGGCGGCGCTCACGCACCCCCCGATGGTCCGCACCGCGGCGATCGCCGCACTCTACGAGAGGGCCCGGCGGGTCGCGCGCGACGTCGGGTTCGATCTGGGGGAGGGATCCACCGGCGGCGGCAGCGACGGATCGCACTGCGCGGCATTGGGCGTTCCGGTCCTCGACGGCCTGGGAGTCGAGGGGGAAGGGGCGCACGCCGAGAGCGAGCGCGTGCGCATCGATCGCATCCCCCCTCGCGCCGCATTTCTGGCCGGCATCATGGAGGAACCCGATGCACGGCCCGCTCAGGGTCCCTAGCTCAGCGCCTGCGCCACGAACATCACGAGAACAAGGGGCACGCCGGCCAGCAGCGCGGCCAATAGGAGCGTGGCGAACGCGCGCAAGGCGGAGAACTGATGCGCCTCGCCGATGCATTTGAGGGCGATCAGGAAACCCCAGAAACCGGTCAGCGTCTGTGCCAGCATCAGGAAACCGAAGAACAGGGCCGCCGGCGGGTTCCCTTCGATACGGGACGGTGCCTGCCGGAACACCTCGTCCCCCAGCAGGGCGGCTCTGGGGAGCCAGAAAAGCAGGCCCCAGATCTCCGGCACGCTCGACCACGCAACGGCCGCCATGACTTGAGCGCCGCTACCGCGCCCTCCCAGCCAGCGGCCGGCGACGCGGATCAATCCGCTCATGACGAACAGGAACAGGATGCCGACGAAAGCGCCCCCTACCAGGGCGATCGCAAGGCACGATGCGGGGGACAGCGTGTCGCCCAACCCCGAGCCGACCACCAACCCCAGGGCATCGGCGATTCCGCCGAGGGCTGCGAGCCTGAACAGGGAACGGCCCGGGTCGCCGTGCAGGATCTGTCGCAGCGTCGCCCGCGGGCGGGTCCAGATCGAGATCCAGGGAACCAGAGGCTCGGCCGGCTCCGCCAGGGCCCCGGTCACGATCGGGGGAGGTGTGATGGCCGGCGAGTCGAGCGGAGGGACAGGCGTCGTCCCGAACCCGCCCGGGGCGCCGAACGTCTCGCTCATCGAATTCTCCCCGGGAGGGCGACCCCTCCGCCCGCGGGCCCGTCCTGCTCGAGCCGGATGAAACCGGGCGCCCCGCGGGCGGAGGAGTGGACTCCGACTCGCACGCCGCCCGCTCCGGAGGGTCCCGGCGCGCGGGCCCGGACGGACGCGGAGCGTGTCCTCGGCGCGGAGGGGCCTACTTCAGGTGTTTGGCGACGAGCTTGGTCATCTCGAACATGCTGACCTGCTTCTTGCCGCCGAAGACCTTCTTGAGGCTTTCGTCCGCATTGATCATTCTGCGGTTCTTGCTGTCCTGCAGCTTGTGCTTCTTGATGTAGTCCCAG
>DATFVU010000091.1:0-4463 GCA_035260145.1 Candidatus Polarisedimenticolia bacterium
TGATCTCCTTCATGTTCCCGGCGATGTCGGGGATGACCGCGTCGGTGCAGCGGATGTGCCCCTGCTCGATCAGGAACGGCAGCCCGACGCCGACGCCGACCTCCTCGTCCCCCACGGCGCCGAACGTGAAGGCGCCCTTCATGAGGTCGGCATGGGCATTGAGAATGCGCAGGGCCGCGAAGGCCGACACCAGGGGGCCCTTGTCGTCCAGGACGCCGCGGCCGAACAGCTTGCCGTCCTTCTCGAACGGCTCGAACGGCGGGAACCTCCAGTCCGAGGGGGCCCCGCTCGGAACCGTGTCGGTGTGCAGGAGCACCAGCATGTGCCGGTACCCCGGCAGCCCCTGGCCGACCGTCGCCAGAAGACAGTCCCGCCCGGGAACCTTGGCATGGGTCGTGTGGCGCACCCCCATCGTCTTCAGCTCCTCCGCCAGGATCGCGACCACTTTCCCTTCCTGGCCGGGAGAGGCCATGCCGTCGGGGCCGCCTCCCGGGAAGTCCTCGGGAAAATAGTTCACGGTCCTCTCGCGACAGACGCGCAGCGTCAGGTCGACGATGAAGGGGCGAAGCGCCCGCGCCTCCCCGAGCAGGACCCGGGGGTCGAGAGAGGGCATCCCGGTTGACATGGTCGGCGAGAGACTACATGAGGGAGGCGCCGGGATCAAGGCGTATGCGGCTCCGCCCTGGCGCCCATCGGAGTCGAGGCCTTCGTCTTCACAGGCGCCGGGGCCTTCGCCCGACGGGCCTTCTGAGACCTCACGCCGGGGCCCCGGCGCGCGCTTTTCAGCGCGGTGGGCGGCGTGAGGCGAAGAGAGGGGAGGCTCGCGGAGCGAGCCGGACCCGTGCCCGGAGGGCGCAGGCCCCGGCGCCTCACGGGGGACTCGCGGCGGCACGGAACACGATGTCGACGACGTTTCTGACGTACTGCTCGTCCGCCATCCCTTCCGTCACCTCGCCGGGAAACTCCACGAGGGAGCGAAAGTGGTCCGCGATGTCCCGGAACAACTCGATGCGCGCCTGCGGGTCGAGCCGGTCGCGGCGCAGGAGGGCGCGCAGGGCCAGCCCCGCCTCGTCGGGCGTGACGCGCTGCCGCAGCCGCGCCGCCAGCACCGGATGCTCGCGCAGAGAATTGTATTTCTTGGCAAGGAGCTGATCGAGGTCCGGCTGCCGGAGAGGAAGGACCCTGACCACGACGGTGTTGGCCGCGAAATCGCCCAGGCGCTGCCCGCGGCGCGACGCGAGCATCGCGACCCCTCCGACCATGTAGAAGGCCGGCAGGGAGTCCACGAAGCGCAGGAGATTGCGCGCCACGATCTGGCTGAACGTGAGGCGCAGGCCCTGCTCGTCGAGAACGCGCAGACCCAGGACGCGTTTGCCGACGGTCTGTCCCCGCCAGAGCCATTCGGTGCCGATGCCGTACCCGACGGAGATGACGAAATAGGAAACGGTGATGAAGGCCGCAGCGACGTCGCGACTGAGGATGCCCATCGATCCGAGCACCGTGGAGGTCGTGATGCCGATGCCCCAGACGCACGCCAGATCGATCTGGAAGGCGAGGAAGCGCGCCACGGGTCCCGCCAGGGGAAGGGTGAAAAGGATCCCTTCGGGCGTGCGGATGCGGAGCCGGGCGGTCCTCATGTCGTCCGTTTCCCCGATTTCGCCAGGAACAGCGCGAGGAAGGAGACCTCGAGCAGGCCGAAGCCGATCTTGAGGGAATACGGCAGGACCGGCTCGTGGTATTGCGACAGGAACGCCTCGACGAAGCCGGCCCAGACCATCAGCGCCCCGACCCCGCCGACCAGCGCCCCGACGTCGGGCAGGATCGCCCTCAGGCGCAACTTGAGGGAGGTGCGATCGCCCCAGCCGATGAGCGCCGATGCCAGGACCAGTCCGGCCTGACCCGCGATGAGGATGGCGGGGATCTCCACGGCGCCGTGCGGCAGCAGCCAGCCCAGCAGAAATTTCGCCTGGCCGGCCTCCGCGTAGTCGATCGCCACGGCGCCGAGAGTCACACCGTTGTAGAACAGCAGGATCGACGTGCCGATCCCCCAGGTCATCCCGAGCGCCAGGCAGGCGATCGCCACCCGGGTGTTGTGGGTCATCAGGTACGCCGAGAAGCTGGACTTCGATCCCTGCAGTCGATCGGAGAGCGTGCCCTCCTCCCTCCGCACTCTCTCGTTGGGACTCTCATGCAGCCCCGCGAACGGCATGAGCGCGTCCTTCGCCTCGGCGTCCAGGACGATGGCCGCGCCGCCGAACACGCATCCGGCGCAGGTGATCAGAACCGCCAGGGCGAAGGCGCGGGCGTGCCGGCGGAAGGCTCCCGGAAACGTGACCACGAGGAACGACCAGGGCGCCAGGCGATGCGGCCTCACGCGCGTCTCGTGAATCTCTCCGTACGCCCGCGACACCAGCGACTCGAGATAGAGGCGGACCTCCGGCTCGGAGGAGAAGGTCGCGACCCGGGCCAGGCCGGCGGAGGCGCGCTGATAGAGGTCGTGCAGCCGGAGCAGCTCCCGGAGCCCCTGCCGCGAAGCACCCTCCGACTCGAGTTGTTTCAGCGCCGCCTCCAGCTCCCGCCAGTGTGGCCGCTCCGCCTCGATGAAGCGCTCCAGGTCGATGATCACAGGATCTGTCTCCGCTTGACGCCGATGTAGCGGGTCACCAGCTCGGCGCTCATCGTCTCGCGCTCGAGGAGCATCAGGGACGCGCCCCGCACACGGAGGACCTGCGACAGCTCGAGAAGTCTGTGCCACGCGATGTGCCCGGCCAGAGCCCCGTACAGATCGTCCACGGACACAACACCCGGGTCCGAGAACAGCGGGCGCGCCCCCTCGGGCCGCAGCATCCCGGCCAGCACCAGATGATGCCGGCGGAGGATGTCGATCCCTTTGACGAAGCTCTCGGACAGGACCGGATCGTCGAGGTCGGTCAGGAAGAGAAGGAGGGCGCGCCGGCGCAGCCGCAATCGCAGAAACGAGGCAATGTCCTCGAAGTCCGGGTTGACGATTTGCGGTGCCAGCCGGTAGAGGGCTTCCCGGCACGCGTCGAAGTGAGCCTTGCCGCGCCGCGCCCGCAGGAAGGCGAGCATTCGATCGCTGAAGGCAACGAGGCCGAACAGGTCGCTCTGGCGCTCGGCGGCCAGGGCCAGGATGAGCGCCGCGGTGATCGACCGCTCCAGCGCCGAGCGCTTTGGCGAGCCCGAGAGACGGGCCGACAGACGCGAGGCGTCCAGGATCACGTACACCTCCTGGGTGCGCTCGATCTGGAACACCTTGGTGACCGGATGGCCGCGCTTCGCGGTGGCCTTCCAATGGATGTCGTCGATGCTGTCGCCCGGAATGTACTCGCGCAGCTTCTCGAAATCGCGCCCCTTGCCCACCTGGCGCTGAGCGTGCACGCCGAGGCTGCCGTGGCGGAGGAACAGGGCGGCGAGATTTTTCCCCTCCGCCACCAGGTTCGGGTAGACGCGCACCGTCGCCCCTCCCGCCAGGGTCCGGCGCACGTCCCACAGCCCCAGGAAGGAGGCGTCCTCGAGACGGCAGCCCGGCAGCGCGAATTCACCGCGACGCCGCGGCGTGCAGGGCCAGACGACGCGCGACAACGGCGCCTCCGCGGGCCATTCGACCACGAGGTCGTCGTGCGGCGTCTCGAAATCGCGCGGCAGGGACAGCCCGAGGCGCAGCCGCCTCCGGCCGGCTCCCCCGCTCTTCAGGAACAGCTCGATTTCCCCGGGACGATCGACGGTCAGGCGCACCAGACGCGGCGGTGCGACCTCGATCCCGTCCAGGAGGCGCCGCGAGACCAGCGCGTCCGCGACCGCCACCACCAGGAACGTCACGAACAGGCCGAACGCGACGGTCGAGGCCGGCGGGCCCGCGCCGGCGAACGCGAGGGGCAGCGCGAGAGCGCCGGTCCAGAACAGAAGGCGGGGACGAGGCACGATCACGACGGAGCGCTCACGACAGACTCCATGATGGACGCGCTCAGCGCGGCACGGCCACGTCCTGGAGGATGCGGCCGATGACCTCGCCCAGCGCCAGACCCTCGATCTCGAACTCCGGGCGCAGGATCAGCCGATGCTCGAGGACGGCCGGACTCATCGCCTTGATGTCGTCGGGCGTCACGTAGTCCCGCCCCTCCAGGGCCGCGTGAGCCCGGCTGGCGAGAAGGAGCGCCTGCGTGGCGCGCGGGCCGGCGCCGACGAGCACGCTGGTGTGCTCCCGCGAACGCCGGACGATGTCCACGACGTAGCCCACGAGATCCTCGCGCATGGTGATGTCCTGCAGCGCGTGGCGCAGCCGTTCCAGAACGCCCGCGCCGATGACGGCTCGCACCTTGCCGCCGGCCAGCGTGGCCTCGGGCGGCTCGTCCGAGAGCGTCCGCTGCGCCAGAAGGAGCTCCTGTTCGCGCGGCGGGCAGTCCATCGTGATCTTGAGCATGAAGCGGTCCTTCTGCGCCTCC
>DATFVU010000092.1:0-2911 GCA_035260145.1 Candidatus Polarisedimenticolia bacterium
GGCGGACTACACGGGCCTCTACACGAAGGCCACGCTCGAGCGCTGGAAGACCCTCTTCCATGATTCCCTGGTGGTGGTCTATCCGATGGAGCAGGGCGGAATCCGGGCGCGCAATCTCCAGGAGTTCTACAAGGCGCAGAAGGACTACTTCGAGACGGGGCGGAAGGTGAGCGAGCGTCTGGAGATGGTGCGGATCGACGAGGGGTGGCGCATCGCGCGCGTCAGCGCCGATTTCGTGTTCGTGGACGAGGGGCAGGAGAGCCGCGGCAAGCTGGGCCTGCATCTCATCGAGACCGGGGGGGGATGGAAGATCACCGCCATCATCTTTTCCTACGACGCGACGTAACGTTCCCCATGCCACGAGCCATCCGGAGACGATTCCACGGACGTAGATCGTTTTGAGTCTGGATCGCGCGGAGCGGTGACAGGTTCAAGGAATGCCGGAGTCCACCCCAGCCGACGAGGTCCTGATCGCGCGCATGGTCGCCCGCGACCAGGAGGCCCTCGCCATACTCTACGATCGCTACCGGTGCGTCCTCTTCTCCCTGGCGCTGCGGATCCTCCGGGACCGCGCCGAGGCCGAGGAGGCGCTCGCGGACGTGTTCCTGCAGGCCTGGCGCCAGGCACAGGCGTTCGAGGCGCGGCGCGGGTCGGTGGGCGCCTGGCTCGTCATGTTGTGCCGCAGCCGCGCCATCGATCGCGTGCGCGCGCGCGGCCGGCGCGATGCCGCGCTCGACACGGTGGCGCGCTCCGAAGGGGCCGGCGAGGGCCCGGGGACGTCCTCCGCGGGTCCCGGCCCCGAGGAGGCGGCCGATCGGATGCTGAAGCGCCGGCGGATCGGCGCCGCTCTCGGCAGCCTGTCTCAGGAGCAGCGCCTTGCGGTGGAGATGGCGTACTACGAGGGGCTGTCGCACACAGAGATCGCCGCGGCGCTGGGCGCGCCTTTGGGGACCGTGAAGACGCGGATCCGGGACGGCCTTCTCGCCCTGCGCCAGAAGCTTGCGGCGGAGTTCGGGGGATGATCACGACGAAGAGGCGGGGCGCGCATGCGCTGTGACGACCTTAAAGATCTGGTGCCCCTGCACGTGACCGGCCTCCTCGAAGGGAGGGAGGCGGAAGCCCTGCGCGAGCACCTGGAGGGGGGCTGCCCGCGCTGCGCCGCGGAGGTCGCGGCGACGGCGGCGGTCCTGAATGAGCTGCCGTATGCCCTGCCGCCCGAGGAGCCCTCTCCCATGGTCCGGGCGCGAATTCTCGCGCGGGCCGCGACGGAGTCGCCGGGCGAGCGCGCCGCGGCCACACGGTGGCGCCCCGCCATCGGTGCTCTCGCCGCCGCCGTCGTCGCCGCCGTTTTGACCGGTGTTCTGGTCGAAAGACGCGGTGCCATCGCCCTCGGCGATCTGCGCGGGCAGATCGCCCGACAACAGGAGGCGCTCGCCCGGCAGGACGCCGACCTGGCGACGCTGCGCGAACTGGTGCGCAAGGCAGGGGAGACGATCCGCCTGGTCAGCGCCCCGGGTGTTCTGGTCGTGAGCCTGCAGGGTCAGGGAGACAGGGCGGGGAGCGCGGCGCGCGTCTTCTGGGACAAAAGCGCCGCGTCCTGGCAGTTGTACGCCGCGAACCTGCCCGCGGCGCCGGCCGGGAAGACCTACCAGCTCTGGCTGATCACCGGAAAGTCGAAGATCAGCGCCGGTGTTTTCGACCCCGCCTCCGGCGCCGCCTCCGGCACCGTGACCGTGCCGCCCGGCGAGGGCCCGGTGCTGGCGGCCGCCGTCACCGACGAGCCGCCGGGCGGCTCGCCCCAGCCGACGGGGAGCATCCTGCTTCTCGGGAAGGTCTGATCGCCCGCCGCTCAGGCGCGCCCGACGACCGGCGGCAGAGGCGGCGTCCTCTTCGCGAACACCAGCGACCAGTCCACGCGGGCGGTCATCTGCATCATGATGAACAGGGTGATGATCGACCCGACAGTGACCGTGAGACCGGTGTAGCCCTCGAAGAAGAAGGCGTAGGAGAACAGGACCAGGAACACCAGCTGGGCCATCCCCGCCTGCAGGAACGCGAAGCTCATTCCACCGACCAGTCTCAGATAACTCACCACCAGGGCGATGCTGGTGGCGGAGGCGATCAGGAAGGCGGCGTGGATGTTGACGTGGTCGACGAGGTACGCCAGCAGGAGGTGGAAGGAGAAGAAGGCGGCCGAAAGAAAGAAGTAGTTCATAGGGTGCAGGCTGCGGCCGTTCAGGACTCCGAGGCCGACCACGACGGTGATGAAGAACAGCAGCGAGATCGGCGCGAAGAAGGTGATGCGCGCCGCCAGCGGCCCCGGGTTGAGACGGTTCGGCAGGTCGATGCCGATCCGCTGTCCGGTGATCAGGCTCTCGAAGGTCCAGTCCAGTTTCCAGCCCCGACCGTCACGGGTCTTACGGTTCGGCGAGATCGTCCCGGCCGGGAAGTCGATCCCGTCGCAATCGGTGCGGGCGTTCATGACGAAGTCGCGCACCTGCGCCACGCCGGCTGCCGTGAACGAATAGGTCCAGTCACCCAATCCCCGCGAGCGGTACGACACTTTCAGGCTGGTCTCCCCTCCGGGGGGGAGGCTGGTCGATGCGGTGATCCCCTGCGACAGGTCGCTTTCCGGCGGAATCTCCCGACCGTTCAGGCGGAAGCTGAAGGCGTCGTAGAGCGCCTCCGTCGAGGGGAAGACGAAATGGACGAAGACGGTATGGGGCTCCTGGTCGGGATTGACCAGGCGATATTCCCCCGCGAACGTCACGCCGTAGGTGTCGTACCAGAGGAGCCCCTTCTGCCTCTGGTCCAGGGCGACGGCGACGTCGAGCCTCGAGCTGGCGATCGACACGGGGATGCGATCGGTGACGGTCCTGGTGACGGGCTGGGTCCAGGTCTCTCCCGACGG
>DATFVU010000093.1:0-2004 GCA_035260145.1 Candidatus Polarisedimenticolia bacterium
AGGCCAGGGGGGCAGCCGGGCATGTTCCGGCCGAGGGGGACCGGCTCCTGGGTCTTGATCGCCCACGACAGCGCCGGCAGCGTTTCACCCTGGAAGGGACGCCGCCCGCACAGGCATTCGTAGAGGACCACGCCCAGCGCGAAGAGGTCGCTCGCAGGCTGCACCGCTCCCTCGATCTGCTCGGGTGCCATGTAGGCAGGGGATCCGATCTGGAGCCCGTTCTTCGTCAGCTCCGAGCCTGCCAGGCACGCAACGCCGAAGTCCGCGATCTTGATCTTGCCGTCCTCCGCGCCGAGCAGGATGTTCGCCGGCTTGATGTCCCGGTGCACGATCCCCTTCTCGTGAGCCGCGTGGAGGGCGTCCGCGACGCACGAAGCAATGGAGACGGCGATCGCGGGCTCGATCTTGCCGAGACGCTGGAGGCACTCGCGAAGCGTCTCACCCTGGACGTACTCCATGGCGATGAAGAGCTGGCCGTCCTCGTCGCCCGCGTCGTACACCGTCACGATTCCCGGATGGGTGAGCGCGGCCGCGGCCTTCGCCTCCTGCAAGAACCTCCGCCGGTACTCGTCCGACTGCGCGGGCGTCAGGCTCTGCGGGAGAGTCAGAATCTTGACCGCGAGCGGACGATCCAGCCGCGGATCGTGCGCCAGGTAGACCACCCCCATCTCCCCGCGGCCGATCTCCCGATCGATCGGGTAGCGAATCGGGCTCATCGTGGGGTTCGTTCGCCTCCGGCCACCGTTCGCCTGGCGGCGGAATCGGTCTTCACGCCGTGATTCTTCGGTCCGCCGTCCGGACCAGCATGTCCGCCGCCGCCCCCACCTGGATCTCGGAAGCGGCCGAGGCCATCACGTAGACCCTGACGTTGTTGCCGGTGGTGTCGGCCGGGAAGAGGAAGAAGCCCTGAGTGCCCGCGGTGTGCATGTAGGAGTAGCCGCAGAGCACCTCGCCGTCGAGGAAGCGGACGGCGATCTTGATGCCTTGCGGGGTCTGTCCCGGCATGCGCAGGAAGCCCTTGACGTTCCGGCGCTTCGCGCTGCCGTTGAGGTCCTTGACGAAGAACACGGCCTTGAGATGCTTGAAGCAAACCTCCATGTCGGCGCCTCCCCCCTGGGGGGTCAGCCGAAACGAGGGCCCGTCGGTGGAGAACTCGTGCGCCGTTCCTTTGAGCACGTTTCCGGTCAGGAAGTGGGCGACGATCCTCACGTTCTCTGTCATGAAGTGTCCTCGGTCGATCTCTGTCCGGATGCACACGCGGGGACCGGGAGGGGCCCTCATTGATGTATAGGGGCCGCGGTCAGGCTGCGCCATACCGTGGCTGCGGGAATCGATCAGGGAGATTTCCCCGTCATTGTGGGGGATCCGGACCGGAATCGGACCCTGGTCCGATGAGCGCGGGGTCGCGCGGAAAAGGTCCGCTTTCGGCCACTCTTTCAGCGGTGCGGAAAGAATTGCAAGACGGGTGCCGCCGCGCTCGGAGACGGACCGAGCGATGTAGAGTAGTCGTCGATGTCCCCGCGCAAGGCTCTGGGTCACGGGCTGTTCGCAGTCCTGGTGGTCGGCGTCGCGACCGCGATCGGCCTCGGGATTCGCGCCAACCCCGTCACCGCAGGGTTCATCTACCTCGTGTCGGTCCTCGGGCTCGCGGCCTGGCGCGGCTTCATCGCGGGGACCATGGCCTCGCTCGCCGCCACCGCGGCCTTCAACTTCTTCTTCTTCGCCCCGACCGGCAGCTTCCACATCGAGGATCCCCAGAACTGGATCTCGCTCGCAGGCTTCCTTTTGGCGACGACGATCGCGAGCCGTCTCGTCGTGAGAGAGCGTCTGCGCGCCGCGGAGTCCGAAGGACGTCAGCGGCAGATCGAGGCGCTCTACGAGCTCTGCCTCGATCTCTTCACCGCGGGCGCGAACCCGGGAGGCCTCGACGCGGCGACGGGGCGCGCGCTCCGGAAGCTCGGCGCGCGCGGCGGTGGACTGATCCTCACGGGCGGCGCGCTCGAG
>DATFVU010000094.1:0-6246 GCA_035260145.1 Candidatus Polarisedimenticolia bacterium
GCGGCTCGTCCGGCTGGCAGACGACCTCCGTCGCCAGGTCTTCCGGCCGTCTCGCGAGAAGCTCGCGCAGGGCCGGAAGCGCGGGCGGGCCGATCAGCGCCAGCAGGCGGAACCCTTCGATGCGGTAAGGGGCATGGTCGCGGCCGGCGTAGTCCCGCCCCCGGTCGATCCCCTCCTTCTCCCATTCGTCGCGCGGCAGGTCCTTCTTGGCCAGGTACCACTGACGCCAGCGCGTCATGGCGTTGCGCTGATCGTCCCGGGAAGCGGCCGGATCGAAGTGGAACGACTGGCAGGTGATGACCATGAGTGCTTTGTGCGCCTCCTCGCTCAGCGACCATGTTCCCCGCTCGCCGACGATGCGGCGACGGTCGGTCAGGGTCCCGATCAGGAAGGGAACGGCCTCCTTCATCTCGTGTCGTTGCGCTGTCTCGATGAGGGCGGCGACGACCCCTGCCGAGCCGTCGACGAGGTACGGGTCATAGGCCTCGAAGTCGGAGCAGCCCGATGCGTCCATCGCCTTCACCGCGTTGGCGCGCACGCGGCTGTTGGGAAGGCCGGAGTAAACGCCGAGCGCCCGGCAGGGAGACAATCCCCGCTCCCGGAGCGCGCCCAGTGCCTGCGCGCGCGCTTGCTCGTCGTCGTCCAGGAGGTAGCCGAGAACCGGATCGGGGGTCGCCTTCGGGGTCGGTTCCGCGGCACGCGAGGACGCGGAGCCTCCGGCCGTGGCCACAAAAGTCACGACGATCCACGAAATTAGACACTTTGACGCGTCATGCATGTCAAAAACTTGCCTCCCCGTCCGGCGGCATATATATATTCGCCCGGGACGGAACACCAAGGCAACGCCGCCTTGATTCTCTCGGAACCGTGTGTTAGATTCCGGCCCATCGAAGCAACGATCGGTTCCGAGTGATCCCGTGGGGAGCGTGGGCTCCCGCAATCCTTCCCGCTGACGTCGGCGTCATTCACGCGGCGTCGGACAGACTTCGGCTTCCTCACTGTGGGGCGGCGGAATTTTGTCGAGCGGGGAACAACGATCCACCCGGAATCCACCGGGTCTTTTAGGGGAGGTCTCCATGTGGGACAAGAGGGACGCCAGCGGTCGCCCGAACGAGGCACCGGTTCATCCCGTTTACACCTCGGACACATCGAAGGGAGGCCGCATCGTGAACATCGGACCGTCGATCCAGATCAAGGGTGAGCTGCAGGGCGACGAGGACCTGACGATTGATGGGCGCGTCGAGGGGAAGATCGAGCTGCGCGATCACAATCTGACGATCGGCCCGAACGGCAAGATCAAGGCCGACCTGCATGCCAACACCATCGTCATCGCGGGGGACGTGCAGGGGAGCGCCTACGCCAAGGAGCGGGTCGAGATCGCTCCGACCGGCCGCCTGAACGGCGACATCTGCGCCCCGCGCATCACCATCGCGGACGGCGCCCACTTCAAGGGCAGCGTCGACATGGAGCGCGCTTCCGAGGGGGGGCGCAAGACGACCGCCCCTTTGAAGTCCGAGGAAGTCCGCCGCATTCCTGAGATGAAGGACGACGCCAAGGTCCAGGGCACCCGCCTGTAGAGGCCGGCGCCTCCTCCCGCGTCCCGGGGCCGGGCGCCCCGGGGCCGCGGGCCGGGCGCGGGGTGCCTCGGCACCTCGCGCCCAGGTGCCCTGACGGCACCGAGAGCGCGAGTGATGCTGCACTTGTTCAAGAGGAATGGAGATCACGACGGCTCCCCGATCGATTCGCTGGACGGGTCGATCGTGGTGTCGCACATTCTCGTCAAGTTCCTGAAGCGTCTCCGGCACATGGACAGACCGCACCTGCTCGACCTCGGGCGGGTCTCCGGCTCCAACATCGAGTTCTTCGTCCAGGCCGGCTGCAAGGTGCGGGTGGAGGACCTCCTCATCGCCACGGATCAGGAGGCCGCCCAAGCCACGGCCATCGAGGAGCGCGCGTTCGGCGGACCTCCGGCGCCGCAGGCCTCCCAGGATCGGCCGATGGCGGACGGCATCTCACTGGCGTCCGATTCCGGAGTCGCGGCGCCCGCCTCCCCGCTCCCGTCCGGAGCCCCCGGGCGCCCTGCTGCCGCGACGGGCCAGACGTCGGCGATCCTGCGCCCCGGGGCCCGTCCATCGCGGCGCATCGTGCTGCCGCCCCGCACCTTCGCATCCACGAGGCTTCAGGAGAAGCACCCCGGCTCGGACGTCGCTTCGCGTCCGGGGCGGCCGGCTCCGCTCTCGACCGCGAATCCGCCCTTGCCCACGACCCTCGCCTATGCGGACGAAAGTTTCGACGCCATCGTCGCCTGGGACATCTTCAATTACTATGCGCCGGGCGCGATGACCCTCCTGGCCGCCGAGTCGCGTCGCATCCTGAGGCCGGGGGGGCTGCTGCTGGGATTTTTCCAGGCCCGCAAGCCGGAGGGGCCGGAGACGCCGCGGCGCTACCGTATCCTCGACGAGGGGCGCATGGCGTGCGGGGCACAGTCGAGTCCGCCGCTGCAGCGCCACGTGTACCAGAACCGCGACATCGAGAAAATGTTCGTCGGCATGTCGATCGTGGAGCTGTATTTCCTGAAGAATGCCACCCGCGAGCTCCTGATGGAGAAGAAGACCGCGCGCCCCGCCACCGGCCGCCAGGTCGTCCGCCCCGCCACCCCGAAGCCCCGCTTCACGATCGAGTGAGGCGCCGGAGCACAAACGCGAGCACGGCGCTATAATTCCGTCTTTCCGTAAAGGAGTCTCGTGTCCGGACACCCCCGAAGGGGCGACATCCGCAACATCGCCATCATCGCGCACGTGGACCACGGCAAGACGACGCTCGTCGACCGCCTGCTGCAGCAGACCGGAACGTTCCGCGCCAACGAGCGCGTGGTCGAGCGCGTCATGGACAGCAATGACCTGGAGCGGGAGCGCGGCATCACGATTCTGGCCAAGAACACCTCCATCCGCTATCGTGGCGCGAAGATCAACATCGTCGACACCCCCGGCCACGCGGATTTCGGCGGCGAGGTCGAGCGCATCCTCGGCATGGTCGACAGCGCTCTCCTCCTGGTCGACGCCGCCGAGGGCCCCCTGCCGCAGACCCGCTTCGTCCTCAAGAAGGCCCTCGAGCTCGGCATGCGCCCGATCGTCGTGATCAACAAGATCGACCGGGCCGACGCGCGGCCGCATCAGGTCCTGGACGAGGTCTTCCAGCTGATGATCAACCTGGGGGCGGCGGACGAGCAGCTCGATTTTCCGCACGTCTACACGTCAGCCAAGCTGGGCTATGCCCGCCTGGAGATCGAGCACACGGACGGCGACGTCCGGCCGCTTCTCGACCTGATCCTGGATCGGGTCCCGGGGCCGCCGGGAGACGCGACGGCGCCGCTGCAGCTGCAGATCGCCACGCTCGACTACAACGACTACGTGGGGCGCATCGCCATCGGCCGGATCTCTCGAGGACGGATCCGCCTGGGCGATCCGATCGCCCTGCTGAAGCTCGACGGCACGGTACAGACCTGGAAAGTGACCCGGCTGGAGACGTTCGAGGGACTGAAGCGCGTCGGTGTCGAGGAGGCGGCGGCCGGAGAGATCGTGGCGATGGCCGGCATTCCCGAGATTCAGATCGGCGAGACCATCGCCGATCCGACCGCCCCCGACGCGCTGCCGCCGATTCGCATCGACGAGCCGACGATCTCGATGGAGTTCCTGGTGAATGATTCACCGTTCGCGGGCCAGGACGGACGCTTCGTGACCTCCCGGCACCTTCGCGAACGCCTGTTCCGCGAGGCGCGCGCCAACGTGGCGCTGCGCGTCGAGGAGACCGCCTCCACGGACACCCTGAAAGTTTCGGGGCGCGGCGAGCTGCATCTGGCGATCGTCGCCGAGACCATGCGGCGCGAGGGATACGAGTTCCAGCTCTCCCGGCCCCAGGTGATCCTGAGGAAGGACGGCGCCGGGCACGTGCTCGAGCCGATCGAATACCTGGTGCTCGACCTCGATGAGGCCTACATGGGGCGGGTGATGGAGATGCTCGGCCTGAGGCGCGCCGAGCTCGCCGACATGAGCGGAGCGGGCACGGGCCGCGTCCGCCTGGAGTTCACCGTGCCGGCGCGTGGCCTGCTCGGTTTCCGGCGCGAGTTTCTGACGGAGACGCGCGGCACGGGGATCATGTCCCACGTGTTTCACGAGTACGGACAGCACCGGGGTGACATCCCGTCGCGTACCCGCGGCTCTCTGATCGTGAAGGAGCCGGGCACCACCGTGACCTTCGCCCTGCACAATCTCGAGGAGCGCGGCACGTTGTTCGTCGGGCCCGGGGTGGCCGTGTACGAGGGGATGATCGTCGGGGAGCACGCGCGCGACAACGACCTGGTCGTCAATCCCTGCAAGAAGAAGCATCTCACGAACATGCGGGCCTCGACCTCCGACGAGACCATCCGCCTGACGCCGCCGCGCGACATGTCGCTCGAGGACTGCATCGAGTTTCTGGGAGACGACGAGCTCGTGGAGGTCACGCCGAAGAGCGTACGGCTGCGCAAGCGGCTGTTGTCGGTGCACGACCGCAAGCGCATCGAGCGCGCCGCGACCACGACCGCGGTCTCCTGATGGACGGGCACCACCCCCTGCGCGTCGCGCACCGGGGCGCCTCGGCCCGCGCCCCCGAGAACACCCTCGCCGCCTTCCGTGAGGCGATCCGCCTGGGGGCCGACGCCATCGAGCTCGACGTTCAGCTGAGCGCCGACGGCGTGCCGATGGTCATCCACGACGACACGGTCGACCGCACCACCAACGGCCACGGAAGCGTGGCCTGCCTCGCGTCGCGCGATCTGCGCCGCCTGGACGCCGGCGCCTGGTTCTCCTCCCGCTTCAGAGGGGAGCGCATTCCGACGCTCGAGGAGGCCCTGGAGTGCGCGCGCGGTCGATGCGGGCTGAACATCGAGATCAAGGAGGTTCCCGGCACCGGACGCCGATCGCGGCGCGCCGCCAGACGCGCGGCCGACGCCGGCCACCAGGCCGTCGCGCGCGCCGTCGCCCAGGCCGTCGCCCGCACCCGTTTCAAGGACCTGCTCCTCGTTTCATCGTTCTCGAGCCAGGCGCTCGTTCACGCCCGCGCCGCCATGCCCGGGGTGTACCTGGGACTCCTCGCATCGCGCTCGCTGCGCGGTCTGCGCGAAGCGCACCGACGCGTCCGCCTGTTCGCCGTCCACCCGCACACGCGCCTGGCCTCCGCGCGCCGCCTCCGCCTGGCCCGCCGGCTCGGCCTCGCCGTCGTGTACTGGACCGTGAACGACGTGCGGCTCATGAGGCGCCTCCTGGCCCTCGGCGGCGACGGCCTGATGACCGACGATCCGGCGCTGTTTCAAGAGGTGTGCCGACCCGCGTAAGGCAGAGCGCTCCCCCGTCGCGGGTCAGCGCCAGCAACACGTTGACAGGCACGGCTCATCGCCGTATAGTTCCGGCACCGAGCCAATCGGGAGGTCAGAGAGCGTGATGGTCCGGACGGTCGGCGCCGACGTGAACCTGAGCTGTTGTTGTCGCTGCGGGCGGCGTGAGGCGACCGGAGGATAGGGCGGCAAGAACAGACGCGAGCAGAGACTTCAAACCCCTTCCGGTCTCCGGAAGGGGTTTTTTAGTTTGGGGACATCCAGGAAGGAGAGGTCATGAAGGATGAGAAGGGCGTTGTCGCCGCGATTGCGGCCGGCGGTCCGTCGTCCCGTTCCGGCCCGACACCGGTGGGAGGGAAACTCGTCGATCGGGTCCTCGAGGGTGCGTCCCGCGCCCGGGCGAACGACCAGGCCGCGCGGCTGCCAAAACTGACGCTGACGCTCGACCAGGTCGTGACGCTCGAGATGATCGCGACCGGCGTTCTGAGCCCGCTCCAGGGGTACCCCGGCAGCAAAGACTACGCCTCGATCCTCGACAACGGACGCCTGGCCGACGGCACTCCCTGGACGCTCCCCCCGACTCTGGCGCCTGGGGACGACGCCTCGCGCCGGGTCGTGGACAGCGTCCGCGAGGGAGACGCCCTGGCGCTGGTCGGCCCGTCCGGCGCGCCTGTCGCCATCCTGCACCTTCAGGAAAAATACGCCTTCGACAAGACCGAGCGGGCGCAAAAACTCTTCGGCACGACCGAGAGGCGGCATCCGGGCGTCGACGCGATTTTTCGGCGGCTCGGCGACATCGCCCTGGCGGGACCCATCGATCTCATCGAAAAGACTCACTGGGGACCGTTCGAGAAGTACCGGCTCGAGCCGCAGGA
>DATFVU010000095.1:0-6524 GCA_035260145.1 Candidatus Polarisedimenticolia bacterium
CCCGGCCGGGGCGGCGCCTATTCCGCCTCGGGAGCGCGCGCCTGGAAAGAGGCTCGTGAGGGAACGAACTCCGGCCGCGCCGGGGGCTTGCGGGCCGTCTGCGGATCCAGGCCGACGGGTTTCGTCCCCTTTCTCCTTAAGGCGTGCGAGGTCTTGATCATCCCGTAGCGGCTCACGAGGTAATTCTTCATGAAATGATGCGCCGCGCCGATCAGATCGTGCGCCGGGCCCCGGAATCGGCGGGTGATGCCGGTGAGCGAGTAGGCCTCGCGCAGGAAATAGTAATACCCCTCCTGGAGCTGATCGACCGTCATCCCTTTCGGGCGGACCAGGACGTGCGCCCCGTCGAACAGGGGCCAGTTGTAGTCCATCGCCACGTCCGAATCCTCGGGGCAGGAGGCCCAGGGGAGGAAGTCGTTTCCGGCGACGGCGTCTTTGAAGGTGCCCGTGCCGGGATAGGGCTGGATGATGTTGGCCACCACCAGGTCGATCCCGGACCTGTCGATGAACTCGAGGGTGCGATCGAAGCTCGAGGGATCGTCCCCATCGAGCCCGAACACGAAGGCGCCCATGACCGAGATGCCGGCGTCGTGCACTCTGCGGACCAGATCGCGCATCGACTTCGTGTCGTTCGACCACTTGTCGAGGCCGTCGATCGCGGTCTGGCTCACCGACTCGATCCCCAGGAACAGATTGTTGCAGCCGCTGTCGCGGGCCGCTTTCAAGAGCTCCGGCTTCTCCGCCAGGTCGATCGTCAGCTCGGCCGCCCAGGGACGCCGGAGCGGGCGGATCGCCTCGCACAGCGCCTGGAACGACCCGGGGGCGTTGTACAGATTGTCGTCCCAGAAGAAGTATTGATTCGAAAAGCCCGGCCCCATTCTGGAGATGATCAGATCGCTCCACAGCGAGCCGAGAACGGGCGCCTTGACCAGGGCCTTCAGGACGGCGTTGTAGAAGCCGGGGGGGAGGTCGTCGATGGTCTCCCGCGTGTACTTCGGTCCCTGGCTGCGGACCTCGTCGACGACGTCCATCACGTCGCGGTTCCTGACGGTCGGTCCGTTGGTCAGGAACACGGCACAGAAGTGGCAGTCGAGCTTGCAGCCGCGCGCGAAGGTGGTGGAGGCGACGATCTGCTGCGGCCGGCGCTCGAGGCCATCCCAGATCCCCGTGTCGATCGCGAGGGTGCCACGATCGCGGATCCGGTCGAACGTGGCCCGATAGACCGGCCGCACGGGACGATCGTCCTTGATATCCTGGAGGAGCGTCGCCGCGGCCCACTCGCCCTCACCCACGACCACGGAGTCGACGTGTCCCCGTCGCGTGCCCTCGTCCGGAACGGCCGATGCGTGCGGTCCGCCGAACACGACCGTGAGGCGCTTACCTGCGGCGGCGTAAGCGGCGCGGGCCTCGCGCGCCCGCCGATACGCCTCGCGCGCCGAGTTCGTGTAGGCGGTGACGAACAGCACGTCGAGATCGCCGCGGCCGAGCTCGACCTTGTCCCGCAGGATCGTCTCGAACGGGGTCGGTCCCTCGATCTTGTCGTGCTGCACCGCGACGCGCATTTCGTCCGTCACCGCGCCGTTTTTCCGCAGGAAACCGATCAGATAAGGGAAAGCGATGCCCGGGCTGCGAAAGAACGGACCGATCGAACGCTCCAGATTGCCCAGGAATCCCTTTCGGACCGGCTCGTCGACGACGTACGAGTCACGCGGCGTGAGGCAGATCAAGTTGCCGATCACGGCCATGCGGATTTCCCTCTCGGAGTACGACGGGGTGCGAGTGCGCCGGAACTTTAACCCGGGCGAGAGCGGAATGCAACGGGGTATCCCATTATTCATTCTGAGGCCGCCGTCGATCGTCGGCGGGGTTGACTGAGGGACGCGGGTTGGGTAGCATGTTCATCGCACGCCTCGGATTGACTTCCCCACAAGGTTGACCACGACGTGCCGCAGGGTGTTCCGCCACCGTTCCGTGCACCCGCACCGGGGTTGAAGCAGGCTGAGGAAACCGGGTGAACGGCCCGAACGTCACAGTCGTGACACAAGGAGAAGGACAATGGCCAGAGGTAAGGTGAAGTGGTTCAATGACGCGAAGGGGTTTGGATTCATCAGTCCGGACGACGGGACGAAGGACGTCTTCGTCCATCACTCCGCGATCAACATGCCGGGATTCAAGAGCCTGAGCGAGGGTCAGGCGGTGGATTTCGACATCGTCGCCGGTCAGAAGGGCCCGGCGGCCTCGAACGTCCGCCCGGTCTGAGCGCCACATGGGCCGGAGACTGTTCGTAGGCAATCTCTCCTTCGAGACGTCCGACGACGATCTCAAGGAGGCGTTTTCCAGGGCGGGGGCGTGCGAGACGGCCGCGGTCATCCGGGACCGGATGACGGGCCGGTCGAGAGGCTTCGGCTTCGTGGAGATGGGCTCGGACGAGGAGGCGCAGCGCGCAATCGTCGAGCTCAACGGCAAGGATTTGAGAGGCAGAAGCATCAGCGTCAGCGAGGCGAGGGAGCGCTCCGAGAGCAGGGGACCGCGTCCCTCGGGCGGCTCGCGTTTCGCCGACAACGCGCCACCCTCCGGGCACTCTTTCCGGAAGGACGGAGGCAGCCGCCGCGGCATCCGCGCGAGGAAGCGCAGCCTCTGACGGGCCGGGAGGTCCGGTCGTTCCGGCGCGTCGGGGCGCGCCCGCGGGCTCTCTTAACGACTGGAAGGAGGAGGCGTCGTGGCCAGACGATCAGGCTCGACCTTCAAGAAGCGTCAGAAGGAAATGGCACGGCAGCAGAAGGCGCAGGACAAATTCGCCCGCCGGCTGCAGAAGAAGAAGGAGCGTGAGGAGACCCCGACCCCGGGGGCGCCCGGCGAGGATCCCGACATCGCCGGCATCCGGCCCGGCCCGCAACCGCCGATCGACGACCTGCTGGACGATAAGCGCTGACTCCGCAAAGAAAAAGCCCCGATCGCGCGGCGATCGGGGCTTCAGGACTCCCTGACGTTTGATTCGGCGGCGCGGTTTACCGGCCTCCGAGCTTCCAGGTCACGCCAGCGGTGATGGTCGTCAGCGTGGTGCTGTCGTCGAAGCTGTTGTCCTTCAGGAACGACAGGTCGGCGCGAAACGCCGTGGTCTTGTTCTTTCCGAAGAAGACGCGCGTCCCGCCGCCGATCTGGTAGGCGACGGAGTTGTCGCTGGCCGAGGTCCCGGAGGCATCGACCTTGACGTCGGCGCGGCCGACTCCGGCCATCACGTACGGCACGAGCTCCTTCTTCTTGGGGTGGAAGTTCATCACGCCGTTGACCATGAGCAGGTTCATCGTCGTGTCGACGCTCGTCCCGGAGATGTCGCCGCTGTCGGACGCCGAAGAGAACTGACCCTCGATCTGCCACTGGTTGTTCAGGTTGTACCCGCCACGGACTCCGATGACCTGGGCCGAGTCGACACCGGCCGTGTCCGAGCTGACGTCGGTCTGGCCGACGCCGAACCCGATCTCGCCGGTGCCGCTGTTGTTCGACTTGGTGTTCCCCTTGGTCGCGGCGAACGTCGGCGCAGCGACCGCCAGTACGACAAAGAGCGTGAGGCACAGGATCCGCTTCATGAAAGTGACCTCCCTTTCGGTTTATTGAACTGCGTTAGCGTCCAGGAAGCCTCGCCCCCCGGAGATGACCAGCGAAGCCGCACCTCCTTTCCCTAGTTCACGGGAAATAAAACTAGGTGCCAAGTGCCGTGCGATCAAGCGGATGACGAAATCGTGGCGCTGCGGAAGGGGCTCGTTTCAATCGTGAAATCCGGCGCGGATAGGACGCGCCGCGGAGCCTTGCACCCCCTCGACCCTTCGGCCTAAAATGCCGTGCAAATCCCACCGCTGGAGACGGTGTATGCGCCCAGGGGGAGTTCTGACACGGCTTCTGCTCGCGACCGCACTGGCGGCGTTCGGAGCGTCGGCCGTGACCCCGCAGGCTCCGGATGCGCCGGCCGGGGAGGCCACGGTCCGCTATTGCCCGGTCTGCGGGGCGCCGAACCGCGCCGAGAACAAGTTCTGTCTGAAGGATGGCACGCCGCTGCCGCCGATCGAACCGGGGCGCCGCTCGCCCGGATTCGTGCGCTCCCCGGGAACCTATTCGGCGGAGGAGATCCAGCAGGTCATGCGCCGCGTCTCCGAGTCGGTGGTCCGCATCCGGGTGCGGACGAAGGCGACCTACAAGTACCCGGTCACCTACTGGAAGGACGAGGAGGCGAAATATTTTCACCGCGCCATGCTCGGCAAGCTGGAGACCTCCGACAGCGATGCGCGCCTCGCCGGCTCCGGATTCGCGATCAGCAAGGACGGCGAGGTCGTGACCAACGCGCACGTCGGCAGCCCCGACGGCCTGCAGGCCGATCTGGTCGTCGAGACGCAGGACGGACGGAGCTTCCCCGCCCGACTCGTCGGCGCCGACGCCGCCAGCGACCTGGCGCTTCTGAAGATCGAGACCGACACGATTCCGCCTCTTGAGTGGGGCGACTCGACCACGGTCCGCGTGGGTCAGGAGACCTGGGCCATCGGCAACCCGCTCGACATCGGCATCTCGATCACACGCGGAACGGTGTCGGGCATCAGCGGGACGCGCGTCGGGATCAATCAGGTCGAGGCGTTTCTCCACTCCGACGCGCACATCACGCACGGCAACAGCGGCGGCCCTCTCGTCGACGTGTTCGGCCACGTGATCGGGGTGAGCGACATCGTGCTCAACGGGAAGGGGCAGGGCTACTCGATCCCCTCCCTGATGGCAAAGCTCGTGATCGATCGCCTGCGGCGCGACGGAAAGTACCAGAGGGGCTTCATAGGGATGCAGGTCCGATCGGTCGATTCCGAGAACGTCAAGAAGTTCTCACTGAAGAGGAACCAGGGCTCGGTCGTCGAGTACGTGCTTCCCAATACGCCGGCGCTTCGGGCCGGCGTTGTGGCGGGCGACGTCGTCTACGGCATCAACGGGCGACAGGTCACCTCGACGTATCTGCTCCAGGAGGCGATATCGAGCGTCGGCTCCGGCGTCCCCGTCAGGCTCGCCATCGACCGCAGCGGGCAGACGCTGGAGCTGCAGGTCACGACCACCGATCGACCGGCGGCGCCGCGCGTCGATCCCGTGGTGGACGTGGAGAGCTATCTGCGCATCCACTTCGTCGAGGACACCAAGAGGAAGACGGTCATCATCCAGGATGCGCGAGGCTCGCTGCGCGCCCCCGGACTGTACGAGGGCTCCCGCATCAAGAGCGTGCTTCCGGCGCAGGACTGGACCGAGGAGCCGATCACTCTCAACTATTACCGGATCCATGCGAAGCCGACTCCGATCGATGGTCTCGCCGATCTGCGAGCGGCTCTCGCTCGGGCTTACCAGGGCGGACGGGTGGCGATGGCGTTCGAGATCGACAACCCGCTTGCGCCCATCGCAGCGGTGGCGTGGGATGAGATCTGGCCGATCATTCTCTGAGGTGCGCCGCCAGGCGCCGGCCCGCCGTCACCGGGTCCGCCGGGCGGCCGCGCTCGTGCCGGCGCTTTTGCTCCTGCTCGCGGGGATCGCCTCCGCCCAGTCGGCCCTGCCGCCGCCTCCGGACAGCCTCGAGGCCCAGCCGACTCCGACCCCTCCCCCGCGGCCCGCGGCGCCCCGGTTCGCCACCTGTCCGCGCTGCGGCTATCGCTGCGAGCCCTCCTGGCACTACTGCGTCGCGTGCGGCTGGGACATGACGATGCTCGAGGGAGAGGCGGAGGAGAGTCGGCTGCAGGCGATCGCGCGCGCCACGGTCGGGGTCATCGTGGCCGGCCGTCGGAACCGCTTCGCCACCGCCTTCCCGTATGGAGGATCGGGGCTCTTCCTGACCAACGCGCGCTACCTGATCGGCGCGGACGAGAGTCGGACCCGGGTCCGGACGTTCAACAATCGCGAGTATCCGGCCAAGATCGTGGGATACGACCTTCCCTCCGGCGTCGGCATCCTGCAGGCCGACGTACCGGGAATCTCACCTCCGCAGATGGCCCCCGCCTCCCCCGCGCCTCCCGATTCGTCCTGGGCGGTCTGCTACCCGGTCATGGTCGAGGACGACGTCGTGCATTACGTGCCGGTGGCCCTGCACCGGGGTCGGGTCACGGCGACCGGACAGGCCGGCACCTTCCTCGTATCCTTCGAGAACCTGCTGCGGACGGATCACTCGATCGAAGACGGCTGCAGCGGCGGGCCGCTGGTGGATTCGCGGGGGCGCATCGCGGGGATGATTCTGGGAGGCCCGGACGACGGCCTCACCTATGCCCTGCCGCTGGAGGGGCTGGCGCCGCTCGTCGCCTCCCTGACCAAGCACCAGCCGCCGGAGCGGCCGTACTACGGAATGGGATTGGTCCTTCCGGATGAGAGGCGGCGCGCGAAATTCGGCATCGAGGCGGGGAAGTTCCAGCCGATGGTGGCCTACCTGATCCCGGAGTCGCCCGCTTCGCAGGCGGGTCTCCGTCCCGGCGAGCTGCTCCTGGCGGTCGGGGGCGAGCCGATCGCCTCGGTGTGGGAGG
>DATFVU010000096.1:0-2646 GCA_035260145.1 Candidatus Polarisedimenticolia bacterium
GAACTTCGCGTGCTGCAGGAAGTCCCGGACCAGGGCGTCCCCCGCCTCGGCGTCCGCGCGCGGTACGGCCAGCGAGACCTGATGCACGTCGTGGCCGTCCGGGTCATAGAGGAAGTAGGCCACGAGGGCGATCATCTCCCCCGACTTCGCTTTCTTCTCGCCGATGTAGCGGAATCCGCTGAACGGCGCGGGGACTTTCTCGTCGTCAACCAGCGTGTTGAACTCCCGCCGCGTCATCTCGGTCGGGTAGTCGCGGTGGAACTGCTGCTGATCGTCCAGAAGGCTCTGGGGGTGACCGAAGACGGTCACGTGCACGCCGGTTTCGTGGTGCGTCCACTGGGAGCGGGCCGAGCGGTCATCCTTGAAGATCGCCCAGTCGGCGGCCCTGCGGGTGCCGCTCCAGGCTCCGTCCGCCGTCGAGACATCGAGGTCGCGGTCCAGCCTCGGCCGGGCCGAGGCCGCCAGCGGGAAGGCTCCCACCACCAGCAGGGCCGACACCAGGCCGCCCGCGATCGCCAGCTTGCGGGCCCGCTCCGCCCTCCCGGGCGGCTCCGGGATCGAGCGCGCGCCCAGGACTTTCCCGAGGTGAGTGCTCTCGATCTTGGTCAGCAGGAAGAAGACGCTCCCCATGATCAGGGCCGGCACGATGCCCTCCCCCTCCGAGGAGCCCGCGACGATGGCCATCCAGGCCAGGAACAGGACCGATTCCCCGATGAGATCCATCGTGCCCAGGAACGAATATCCCAGATAGAACAGGCCGGCTCCGGGGAAGGCCAGCGACAGGAGGGTCGCGAGCCGCGTCGAACGGAACTGCGTGCGGCAGGCCGAGCAGGACTCCGGGGCGGGCGGGACCACGGCGCCGCACTGCGGGCAGTGCCAGATCGGCAGCGCCTCCGCGTGCGCGGCGCCCTCGGCGAGCAGCTTCTTCTGAAGCAGGGGCATCATGAGGTTCAGGAGCTTCTTGTCACCGCCGAAGCGGACTCTCCATCCCTGCTTCTTTCCCTGCGCCGGGACCGCGGTCAGCTTGCCCAGCCACATCTTGAGGCCGCTGAGGGCGCGATAGGGGAACGACCGCATCCTGGTCGCCGGACCCGAGGCGCGGAAATTCATCAGGACCTCGACGACCCTCTGGTCCGTGACCACCAGCATGACTTGATGGTAGGCGTAGGCGAAATGCCCCATCCCGATGGTGTGCATGAACGGGGGGACCTGCATGGCGTAGACGACGTGCAGAACGTGCTCGTCGGGCGTCAGGATCCGTTTCACCATCGGACGAACGGAATTCCATTGCTCGCGGCGCTTGCGCTGCTGTCGTACGCTCAGGAATTTCGAGGCGCCCGGAAACAGGTCCTCGGGGGATGATTTTCCCGCAAGCTCCGCCAGCGGCCGATCGCCCAGCGGCCCCAGAAACTCTGGCTCGATTTTGTAATCGCCCGTCCTGCGCGCCTCCATCGTCTCACCTCCGCGCATGCAAAGTTATTCCCGAAGAGCGCGGCGTCAACCGGGATCTCATGCTGAAGTGCGGCCAAATGCCGCACGCGGACAGGGGCGGAAACACCCCTGGGGGCGCGGCCTGGCGGGAAGAAAACGGCGGATCGGTTGCCGGTGAGACTGGAAAGCGCTATCGTGTCCCCATACCTCGCAAGGCCGTTACCTGAAGGAGGAACCTGCCATGGCCTCCCCTCGAGCCCGTTCTCCGTTGGGTCTCCTGCTTATTGTCCTCTCGTCCGTCGTCCTCCTCACCGGCAGCGTCAAGCTGCCAACCGACTTCGACGAGGAGGAGGTGGTCACAGCGCTCGATCGACCCACCGCATTCGTCTACTCGCCCGACGGCCGGATCTTCGTCACAGAGAAGGCCGGGCGGATCCGGGTGGTGTCGGCCAGGGGCGTCCTGAATCCCACGCCCTTCGCGACGGTCTCCGTCAACACCGATAACGACCGCGGGCTGATCGGCATCACCCTCGACCCCGATTTCCCGAACACGCCTTACGTCTACCTCGCCTACACGACCAACATCGTCCCGCCACATCCCATCAACGCCTCCTCGAGAATCCACCGAATCACGCGCATGACGGCGAACGGCGACGTGGCGGTACCCGGAAGCGAGGTCATCCTGATCGACGGAATCCCCTCGGACATCGACTCGCATGCCGGCGGGGCCCTGCGATTCGGTCCGGATCACATGCTGTACGTTTCGACGGGGGACGGGTCGAGCTACTACGAGGCCACGTCGCTGTCGTTGCGCGCCCTCGACATCGATCAGCTGGTCGGCAAGATCCTGCGGATCAATCCGGACGGCTCGGCGCCTCCGGACAACCCGTTCTACGCCGGACCCGAGGCGGTGCGATCGAAGGTCTGGCAGTCGGGTCTCCGCAATCCGTTCAAGGCGACTTTCCGCCCGGGCACCGGCAAGCTCTACATCAACGACGTGGGATGGAACAGCTGGGAGGAGGTGAACCAGGGGCCGCCCGGGGCGAGCTTCGGCTGGCCCTGCTTCGAGGGGGTCGACCCCGAGCCCGACTTCACACGCCTGTTCGGGCCGGCCTGCGCATCGGTCACCGCGACGCCCCCGCTAGGTACCTTCCCGCATGGCTCCGGGCTCGGGGGTGCCATCACCGGCGGGGCGTTCTACGAAGGTTTGAGCTA
>DATFVU010000097.1:0-5899 GCA_035260145.1 Candidatus Polarisedimenticolia bacterium
CAGGGTCTCTGCCCTGCCCGGCGTGCGGTCGTCCGGGGTGATCTCGTTCCTGCCGCTGACCTTCGCGGGAGGCTCGTACTCCTACACGATCGACGGGAGGACCCCTCCCCCGAGCGGCCAGGAACAGTTCGCCGTCTACCGCGTCGTGAGCCCGGGATTCCTGCCGGCGCTCGGCGTGCCGCTGCGGGGCGGCCGGGGTTTCACGGAGCAGGACGGCGACAGGGCGCCGCTGGTCGCGATCATCAGCGACAGCCTCGCCCGGCGTGATTTCCCGGGCGAGGACCCGATCGGCCGCCGCCTGGCGCTCGGCGTCGGCAGGCCGGAGGACGACCTTCGCCTCATCGTCGGCGTCGTGGGGGACGTGCGTCAGTTCGACCTCGAGGGCGACCCGCGCCCCGCGATCTACGTCCCGTACGCGCAGGAGCCGGAGTTCTGGCTGGCGCCGCACGACCTGGTGGTCCGGGCGCAGGCCGACCCGCTGACCCTGGCGGCGTCGGTGCGCGAGGCGATCCGCTCGATCGATTCCGAGCAGACCGTCTCGGACGTGAAGACCATGGAGGCGGTGATGTCCGAGGCGGTGGCGCGGCGGCGCTTCAGCATGCTGCTGCTCGGCGCGTTCGCCGGTGTGGCGGTGCTTTTGGCGACGCTCGGGACGTACGGCGTCATCTCCCACTCGGTCGCCCGAAGGACGCAGGAGATCGGCATCCGCATGGCGCTCGGCGCCCGGCCGATCGACGTCCTGCGGCTGGTCCTGGGCCAGGGGACGCGCCTGGCGCTCCTGGGGGCGGGACTCGGTGTCGCCTGCGCCCTGGCGCTGACGCGTCTGATGGCATCGCTCCTGTTCGGAGTCAGCCCGACCGACCCCGCGACGTTCGTTCTCACGGCGCTGCTCCTGCCGGCGGTCGCCGTTCTCGCCAGTTTCGTCCCCGCGCGGCGCGCGACGCGCGTCGATCCGATGATCGCGCTGAGGTGCGAGTAGGAGGTCTCATGGAAACCGTGATGCAGGACGTGCGCTATGGCCTGAGGATGCTGTTCCGGAACCCCGCCTTCACCCTGGTCGCGGTCCTGTCGCTGGCGCTGGGGATCGGCGCCAACACCACCATCTTCACTCTCGTGAACACGGTCCTGCTCCACCCGGTTCCGGTGCGCGACCCGGGGAGCCTGGCGATGATGTTCATGACGGACGAGCAGAACAAGAACAACCAGTTCAACCTGTTCCAGATCTCGCACCTGAACTACAACGACTACCGGGACCAGAACGAGGTGTTCAGCGGCACGGCCGCCTGGCTCACCGCCCCCATCAACCTCTCGGGCGGAGGGGAGCCGGAGCAGATCGCCGGCGATCTGGTGAGCGGCAATTTCCTGTCGCTTCTCGGCGTGTCCCCCGCTCTCGGCCGGGACTTCCTGCTGGAGGAGGACAAGGTCGACGGTGCTTCCCCCGTGGCGATCCTGGGCGACCGTCTGTGGAAACGGCGTTACGCCTCGGACCCCGCCATCGTCGGCAAGTCGATCACCCTGAACGGCCAGAGCTTCAACGTGGTGGGGGTGACCCCGCCCGGCTTCCAGGGGATCAACACGATAGGCGGTCCGGATCTGTGGGTGCCGATGGCGATGCACGGTCAGATCCTGAGCGGCTTCTTCGCGGAGAACTACAACGAGCGCCGCGCCCTCCTGTTCAACGTCATCGGACGGCTGAAGCCGGGCGTGACCATCCAGCAGGCCGAGGGGAGCTTGCGGACGATCGCCGCCCGGCTGGAGAAGGAGTACCCGGAGCCGAACAAGGGGCGGAGCGTCACGCTGCTGCCGATGGCGCAGGCCACGGTCAACCCGAACCTCCGGCGCCTGTTCGTCATGGCCGGGGGGCTGCTGATGACGGTGGTCGGCCTGGTGCTCCTGATCGCCTGCGCCAACGTCGCCAATCTCCTTCTGGCCCGCGCCACCGCGCGCCGCAAGGAGATCGCCATCCGCCTGTCGATGGGGGCCGGGCGCTGGCGCCTGGTCCGCCAGCTGATGACCGAGAGCGTCGTCCTGGCGCTCCTGGGCGGCTGCGCGGGACTGCTCGTCGCTTTCTGGGCGCGCGACCTGGTGATGGCCTCCCGGCCGCCGCAGTTCTTCTTCGGTCAGGTCGATCTCTCCCTGGACACGCGCGTGCTGGTGTTCACCCTGCTGGTCTCGGTCGCGACCGGCGTCGTGTTCGGGCTGGTGCCTGCGCTGCAGGCCTCGCGCTCCAATCTCGTGGTCGAGCTGAAGGAGCGGACCGGGCAGTCGGGACGGAGCGGAGCGCGCTTCAATTTCAGGAGTGTCCTGGTGGTGGCGCAGGTGGCGCTGTCGCTCGTGTCGCTCATCGGCGCCGGGCTGTTCCTGCGCAGCCTGCGCAACACCGAGCGCATCGATCCCGGCTTCGACGCAAAGAATCTTTTGACCGTGCAGTTCGACCTCGGCGCGCAGGGATTCGATCGGACCCGGGGCGAGGACTTTCACCGCCGGATCCTGGAGACCGCGCGGGCGATCCCCGGCGTGCGCGCCGCCGCCCTGTCCGCGAACCTCCCGATGGGCGGCGGATTCGGCCGGACGGTCTTCCCGGAGGGGCAGGAGGCGGCCACGGGCGCCGCCGGTCAGTTCACGAACGCCAACGAGATCAGCGTCGGCTACTTCGACGCGCTCGGGATCCCGCTGCGGCACGGCCGTGACATCAACGACATGGACCGCGACGGCGCCCCGCGCGTCGTGGTGATCAACGAGGCGATGGCGAAGCAGTTCTGGAAGGGACAGGACGCGCTGGGGAAGCGGTTCAAGTTCTTCGGCGACCAGGAGTACCGACAGGTCGTCGGGATCGTCGGGGACACCAAGATCTTCACGCTGGGGGAGGACGCCCAGCCGCAGGCGTTCATCCCCGTGCTGCAGCAGTTCAACCCGACGATGACGCTGAACGTGCGCACGCAGGCGGACGGCGAGACCCTGCTGCCGACGCTGCGGCGCGAGGTCCAGGCGCTGCAGCCGACCATGCCGCTGACCAACGTGCAGACGACCGACGAGCTGCTCCGTCAGGTGCTCTGGGCCCCGCGCATGGGGGCGGCGCTCCTCGGGATCTTCGGCCTGATCGCGCTGACGCTCGCGGCGATCGGGATCTACGGCGTGATGTCGTACTCGGTCAACCAGCGCACCGTCGAGTTCGGACTGCGCATGGCTTTGGGGGCGCGCCCCTCGGACGTCCTCGGGCTGGTCCTGCGTCAGGGGATGCTGCTGGTCGCGTGCGGCCTTCTGATCGGCGTGGTGACGGCGTTCTTCGCCAGCAGCCTGATCAGCGCGCTCCTGGTCGGCATGAGCGCCACCGATCCGATCACGTTCCTGCTGATCTCGCTTCTTCTCGCCGCCGTCGCCGCCCTGGCGGGCTATGTCCCCGCCCGCCGGGCCACGCGTGTCGACCCGATGGTGGCGCTGCGCTACGAGTAGGTGCATGGACGACATGAAGACGCTGATTCTGATTCTTCTGGCGGTTCTCCTGTTCCTCTTCGTGGGGCCGGAATGATGGACAACTTGATCCAGGACCTCAAATTCGGACTGCGCGCCCTTCTCAAGAACCCTGCCTTCAGCATCGTCGCGGTCGTCGCGCTGGCCCTGGGGATCGGCGCCAACAGCGCGATCTTCAGCGTGGTGAACAGCGTTCTGCTGCGGCCGCTCCCGTTCGCGCGCTCCGACAGGCTGATGTCGGTGTGGCAGAACAACAGCGCGCGCGGCTGGCACAAGGACGTGGTCACGCCGGCCGACTACATCGACTGGCGACGCGACGCGGTCTCCTTCGAGTCCATGGCGGCCTATTTCCCGAGCGGCTTCAACCTGCACGCCGGGGACGAGGCGGAGCGCGTGCGCGGCGCCGACGTCTCCGTCGACTTCTTCCGGGTTCTGCGTTCAACACCGGTCCCGGGCCGCGGCTTCGCGGCACAGGACGAAGGCGCCTCCGGGGGACGGGTCGCCGTCCTCGGCCATGCCCTCTGGCAGCGCCGCTTCGGGGGGGAGCGCGGGATCGTGGGCCGGTCGGTCGTGCTGAACAGCGAGAGCTTCACCGTGGTCGGCATCGCCCCGCCCGGCTTCCAGTTCCCCGAGAAGGCGGAGCTGTGGACGCTGGCCAGAAACGTCGTGCCCTCGAACCCGTTCATGCCGGCGAACCTGGACATCACCGGCGTGCGCGGCCTGCACTACCTCTATGCCATCGCGCGCCTCAAGGACGGCGTGACGCGCGCCCAGGCCCAGAGCGAGATGGACACGATCGCGGCCCGCCAGGAGAAGGAGTACCCCGAGATGAACGCGCACACCGGGGTGGAAGTCATGCCGCTGCACGAGTCGATCGTCGGCGACGTGCGTCCGGCGCTCCTGGTCTTCCTGGGGGCCGTCGGGCTCGTGCTCCTGATCGCCTGCGCCAACGTCGCCAACATGTCGCTGGCCCGCGCCGCCGCCCGCCGGCGCGAGATCGCCGTGCGCACCGCGCTGGGGGCCTCGCGTCTGGGGATCCTGAGGCAATGCCTGATCGAGAGCCTCCTCCTGTCCGTGGCGGGAGGCTGCGCCGGGCTCCTCCTGGCGATGTGGGGGACCGATCTTCTGAAAACACTCGGGCCCGAGGAAATCCCCGGGGCGCCTTCGATCGCCCTCGACGCGCGAGTCCTCGGTTTCACGCTTGTCCTGTCGGTCCTGACCGGGATCCTGTTCGGCCTGGCGCCGGCGCTGCAGGCGTCCTCGACCGACCCCCAGGAGGCGCTGCGCGAGGGGGGGCGAAGCTCCTCGGCCGGGCCCCGGGCCCGGCTGCTGCGCAACCTCCTGGTCGTCACCGAGATGGCCGTCGCCCTCGTTCTCCTCACCGGCGCCGGGCTTCTGGTCAAAAGCTTCATCAAATTGGAGAGGGTCGACCCGGGCCTGTCGGTCGAGGGCGTCCTGGCGCTGCAGGTCTGGCTCCCCGACGCCCGCTACGCCGAGGACGCCAGGCAGGTGCGGTTCTACGACGAAGTGCTGCGACGATCCGCGGCGCTCCCCGGGGTCTCCGCCGCCGCCCTCACCAGCGACCTGCCTCTTTCCGGCGTCGACTCGTTCCTCGGTTTCGTCATCGAGGGGAGGCCGGAGCCGAAGCCGTACGAGGGGCCCGAGTCCGGCTTCCACCAGGTCAGCCCCGACTACTTCCGGTCGCTCGGCATTCCGCTGCTGCGCGGCCGAACGTTCGACGCGCGCGACGCAAAGACCGCGCCCGCCGTTGCCATCGTCAGCGACACCCTGGCGAAACGATACTGGCCCGGCGAGGATCCGGTCGGCCGGAGAGTCTCGTTCGGGACCAACGACAAGGGGGAGCGCGACTGGACGACGATCGTCGGTGTGGTCGCGGACGTGCGCCAGAAGGGACTGCACGCCAACCTGCGGCCCGAGTGCTACGTTCCCTACACCCAGGCTCCGTCGCGCTACGCCACGCTCGTGGTGCGCAGCACGCTCGACGCCGACGCTCTCTCCGCCGCGATCGACCGCGAGGTTCGGGCGGTCGATCCGGACGTGCCGGTCTACGGTGCCAAGACGATGCGCGAGGTGCTGAACGGATCGCTCGCCTCGCGCCGCTTCAACATGGCGCTGCTCGCCATGTTTTCCGTGATGGCGGTCCTGCTCGCGGCGGTCGGGCTGTACGGCGTGCTCGCCTACATGGTGACGCAGCGCACGCACGAGATCGGCGTCCGCGTCGCGCTGGGGGCGCGGAAGGGGGACATCCTCCGTCTGGTGGTCGGACAGGGCATGGCGCTGACCCTGGGAGGCCTCGTTCTCGGAATCCTCGGGGCCCTGGCGCTGACGCGCGTCCTGTCGGCGCTCCTGGTGGGGGTGGCCGCGACCGACGCCTGGACGTTCGTCTCGGTCGCCCTGATCCTGGCGG
>DATFVU010000098.1:0-4200 GCA_035260145.1 Candidatus Polarisedimenticolia bacterium
CGCGTCGAGTGTCGTGGCCTCGCGGTACGGCCTCTCGCGCCGCAACAGATCGATGCTCAGGTTGGCCGCGATGCGGTGGAGCCAGGCGTCGAACCGCCCTCCCTCCCGAAAGCGCCGGATGACGCGGAACAGCCGGATGAACACTTCCTGCGCCACGTCGCGCGCCAGCTCCTCGTCGCCGACGATGTGGCAGGCGATCCAGAAGACGCGCTCCTTCTTGCGCTCGACGAGGACCTCGAACGCGTCGAGGTCCCCCTCGGCCGACCTGCGAATCAGCTCCTGCTCGTCCATGGGGTGGGGAGGCCGGTCCGCGAGGAAGAGCGCGCGTCCCGGCCGGGTCCGGACGTACTCACCCCGCCTGTCGCAGGGCGCGATACCACCGGATGCCGTACAGGACGATCGGAAAGGAAAGCAGGGCGCAGGCCGATCCCAGGACCAGAGTGCCCGTCGTCAGCGGCACGATCCAGGGACGGCACTGGACGAGGAAGTCGAAAACGTGGCTCCACGTCTTTCCTTCCAGCCGGGGCAGGCTCACCTTCGATCCGGTCAGATGAGAGCCGATCCAGCCCGCGGCGGTGTAGATCGGCACGAACGTCCAGGGGTTGTTGACGAAGGTGCCGGCCAGGACGGCGACGCGGTTCAGGCCGAACAGGAAGGCGATGGCCAGGGCCAGGAGAGTGTGAAAACCCAGGACCGGGGTCCAGGCGATGAACACCCCAATCGCGAAGGCCAGAGCGGCACGCGGCGGCGTATCGTCGGTGTGCAGAATGAAACGCAGCCAGTCGCGCAGGCGCCCCGACCCAGTCTCCCGCATCCGCCCGTCCTCCGGAAGCCAGACACCGATTCGGACGGCGCGGCCCGACACGGACCCATGCTCTCGCCGCTTGGCCTTCCCGGCGGCCGAGGCATGATACGGGCTCAATCGCCGCAGGTCAATGGCGCGCAGCAGGGCGTCGAGCGGGCGGCTGCCCGCCGGCTCGCCCGGCCTGCCCTCGCCGTCCGACCAGAGCGCCCCCAAAGAGCACCTCCCGCGACCGCACGCCGTCAGGCGTCGGCCGGAAAGTGACGGAACCCGGTACCGAGATCGCCGATCGGATGGTAGCGCCCCGAGCGCGTCAGGACCACGATACCGCGCCGCCGCGCCACGATCTGTCCGATGCGCGAGAGCGGCAGCCGCATCCGACGAGCCAGGCGCCGCACGTGCCCGTGGTGCTCGGCCCGGGCCGTGAACAGAAGCTCGTAATCCTCCCCGCCCGTAAGCGCGGCGCGCGCCGCGGCGCGGGCGCCCAGCACGGCCACGGCCTGAGGGGCCACCGGGATCGCTTCCTGCTCGACGACGGCCCCTGCTCCACTGGCGGCGCAGAGCCTCGTCAGGTCCAGAGCCAATCCATCCGAAAGGTCGATCATCGCCGCCGCCAGCCGCGTCAGCCCCAGGAGGCGTCCCGCGATCACGCGCGGCTCGGGATCGAGGTGGGCGCGGATCGCCGCGGCCCTGGCGCCAGACATCCTGCCGAGGCGCTCACCCGCTTCGAGCAGGCGGAGTCCGGCGGCCGAGGCGCCCAGGCGGCCCGTGACGTACAGTCCGTCTCCGGAGCGCGCGCCGCTCCGCCGCACCTCCCGCCCCGGCTCGACCAGCCCCAGAAGCGCCACGTTCAGGAACAGGGAGCGCGCGGCGCAGGTGTCGCCGCCGACCAGGTCCACGCCGAACCGGCGCGCCTGGGAGGCAACCCCACTTGCCAACTGCAAGGCATAGGCCGGGTCGGTCCGCCGCGGGAACCCGACGCTGAGAACGAACGAGCACGGCACGCCGCCCATCGCCGCGATGTCGCTGAGGCTCGCCGTCAGGGTCTTCCGCCCGAGCAGGAGGCCGGGGGCCCAGGCGGAGCGGAAGTGAATCCCTTCCGCCAGAAGGTCGGTCGTGAGGAGAGGCTGCAGACGTCCGGAAGGGGAAAGAACCGCGGCGTCGTCCCCGATTCCCAGGACGGCGCCCAGACCCCCGCGCGCCGGGCCGGCACGCCGCGCCAGCCGCGCGATCCGGTCGATGAACCCCTGCTCGGTGAGACGCGCGAGTCGTGTCATGGGCCCGGGCGAAGCCGGGAGTGTAGCCCAGGGAGTCCCGTCAGATGGCGATCGGTCGCTCCGTACCGACGCGCGGATGGCCGGGGCGCCTCGCCACGGCCTCGGTCAGGGCGATCGCGAACACCTCGGTGACGTCCGACACGAAGCAGAACTTGAGCCCCTTGCGGAACAGCTTCGGGACCTCTTCGAGATTCTTGCGATTCGCCTCGGGGAGGATCACCGTGTCGATGGTCGCCCGGCGGGCCGCCAGGACCTTCTCCTTCACGCCGCCGATGGGCAGCACGTTGCCGCGCAGCGTGATCTCGCCGGTCATCGCCACGCTGCGGCGCACGGGGCGATTGGTCAGAACCGAGATGATCGCCGTCGCCATCGTGATGCCGGCCGACGGTCCATCCTTCGGGATGGCGCCCTCGGGCACGTGGACGTGCACGTCGAGGTCGCCGAAGGCGTTCAGGGCGACCCCGAGATCGGCCGCCTTGGAGCGGGCGTACGACAGGGCCGCCTGCGCCGACTCCTTCATGACCGTGCCGAGATGTCCGGTCAGGATCAGGCGTCCCTTTCCGGGCATCGTCGTCGCCTCGACGAACAGGATCTCGCCGCCGGCGGCGGTCCAGGCCAGCCCGGTGGCCACGCCGACCTGATTGTTGACCAGGGCCATCTCGGGGGTGACGCGCGGCACACCGAGGAGCTCCTCGGCCTTGCCCGGCGTCACCCGGAACGGTCCGGTCTCCCCATCGGCCACGCGGCGCGCCAGCTTGCGGCAGACCTTGGCGATCTCGCGCTCCAGGTTCCGCAAGCCCGCCTCGCGCGTGTATTTCTGGATGATCGTCTGGATCGCCTTGTCGGGGTAGGTCACCTCCGCGTCGGCAAGACCGTTCTCCTCGATCTGCTTCGGGATCAGGTGCCGCTTCGCGATCTCGATCTTCTCCTCCTCGGTGTATCCCGAGAGGTTGATGACCTCCATGCGGTCGCGGAAGGCGGGCTGGATCGGGTCGAGCAGGTTCGCGGTGGCCACGAACATGACGTTGGACAGGTCGAACGGCACGTTCAGGTAGTGATCGCGGAAGGAGTAATTCTGCTCGGGATCGAGGACCTCGAGGAGCGCCGAGGACGGGTCGCCCCGGTAGTCCGCACCGATCTTGTCCACCTCGTCCAGCATGAACACCGGGTTGTTCGATCCGGCCTGGGAGATCCCCTGGACGATCCGGCCCGGCATCGAGCCGACGTAGGTGCGCCGATGCCCGCGGATCTCCGCCTCGTCGCGGATGCCGCCGAGGGAAATGCGCACGAACTTGCGGCCGAGCGCCCGGGCGATCGAACGCCCGAGCGAGGTCTTGCCGACGCCCGGCGGGCCGACGAAACAGAGGATCGGACCGCGCATCTTCTTCTTCAGCTTGCGCACCGCCAGGTACTCCACGATGCGCTCTTTGATCGTCTCGAGACCATAGTGATCGTCGTCCAGGATCTCCTGGGCTTTCTTCAAATCGAGGTTGTCCTTGGTCTGAGCCGACCAGGGCAGGTTCACCATCCAGTCGAGATAGTTGCGCACCGTGGCGGTCTCGGCCGAATCGGGGTGCATGCGCTCCAGCTTGTTGATCTGGCGCTCGACCTCTTCGTGGACCTTGGGCGGCATCTTCGCCTTGCGCGCCTTCTCGCGGAACTGCTCGACTTCCTCGGCCAGGTCGTTCCCCTCGCCCAGCTCGTTCTGGATCGCCTTCAATTGCTGACGGAGGAAATATTCGCGCTGCGACTTGTCGATCTCCTCGCGCGCGTGGGTGTTGATCTCCTGCTGCATGTTCAGAAGCTCGATCTCCCGGTTCAGGAGGTCGTGCACCTTTTTGAGGCGGGCGATCGGCTCGACGATCTTCAGGACGCTCTGCGCGTCGTCGATCTTGAGATCGAGATTGCTCGCGACCAGATCCGCCAGCCGCCCGGGGTCCTCCAGGTTGCTGGCGATGACCATCACCTCCGAGGAGATCGCCTTGCCGAGCGAGGCGCTCTTCTCCAGGGACTTCTTGACGGTCCGCATCATCGCTTCCTGCTCCATCGTCGGCTTGATCTGCGGCTCGACGATGCGGGTCAGGCGGGCCGTGATGTACTGCTCCCCGCGCAGGAACTCGT
>DATFVU010000099.1:0-2497 GCA_035260145.1 Candidatus Polarisedimenticolia bacterium
TCCGAGGTCTGTCGGAGAGGGAACGTCTGGTGTTCGAGCTGCGGCACGACCAGGGGCTTCGGCTCGCGACGATCGCGGAGATCCTGGAGACCTCCGGGGAGACGGCCCGCAACTGCCTGTACCGGGCGCACCAGCGGCTGCGCGCGGCGCTCTCCGATCTGAGATGGGCGGGCCGCAAGGCCCGCGGGGATGGAGCCCCGGCGGACGAAGGGCCGATTCGCGCCGCGGGGCGGACCGAAACGATGAACGAGGTGAAGGGATGAATTGCGACAGCGCCAGGGAACGCATCGTTCTGATGGCGTACGGCGAGCTGGACGACGCCTCCCGCCTCGAGCTGGAGGAGCACTTCGCGGCGTGCTCCGCCTGCGCCGCCGCTCTGGAGGAGGAGCGCGGCCTGCGCGATCTCGTCGGGAGCGCCCGGGAGGAGGGGCCGCCCGGGGCGCTCCTCCGGCGCTGCCGCGACGATCTGCGCCGCGCCCTGCGGGCGGAGGCTGCCGTCCCCGGCGCCTGGCCGTGGTGGCGCCGGCTCTCCCCGGCCTGGGCCCTGATGCTGGCTGTGGCCGGCTTCGTGGCGGGCCGCGCCCTGCCCGACGCCTGGCCCCGATCCGGGGAGCCGTCCGTGGGCGGCGAGCACGCCGGCGCCGCCACGATCGCCAACGTGGAATTTCAGGAGGCCGATCCCCTCACCGATCGCGTGAGCCTTACCTACGACACGCTGCGGCGAACGTCGCTCTCCGGATCGGCGAGCGATCCCCGCATCCGCCGCGTTCTGATCGATACGCTGCGCGACAGCCGAAACGCCGGCCTGCGTCTCGAGGCCCTCGACGTCCTTCGCCGGCACGTCGATGATCGCGAGGTCCGCACGGCCCTGCTGCGGGCCGTGCGCGAGGACGACAACGCCGGGGCGCGTCTGAAGGCGCTCGAGGCGCTGCGGGGACGCGCCGCCGACGATCCCGACGTGCGCGGGGCCATCGTGCAGGCGCTGCTCAAGGATTCCAATCCCGGCGTGCGCGTGCGCGCCATCGACGCGCTCCAGGAGAGCCGCGGCCCGGAGACCCTCGCGATCCTGAGGCGACTGGCGGACCAGGATCCGAACGAGTACGTCCGGCTGCGCTCCGCCGCCCTGGTGGGTGATGTTCGACCTCCGGAGACGGTCCGATGACGCGGACCCCGATCGTTCTCGCCCTCGTCCTGATAATCGCCGCCGCCGCGCTGCCGCTGCCCGCCCAGGAGGCGCGCCAGTACGCCGAGGGGCGCTCCCTGGTCCACGAGTTCACGGGAGTCGTCGCGGAGCCGGCCCCCCGCATCCGCGTGGAGACCGACCTCGGGACGGTCAGCGTCCGGGCGGCCGACACACGCGAGGTTCGCTACCGGATTCGGGTGCGGGTCCGCGGCGCCGATGACGCCGCGACCCGCCGGCTGCTCGACGACATGCAGATCAGCGCGGCGATGACCGGAGGCGTCCTGCTGTTCCGAGGCCAGGCGGCGGTCCCCGGGGCGGCGCGCGACCTTTCGGCCGACTTCGAGATCGACGCGCCGGCTCGGACCGAAGAGCTGGAGGTCGCCACCGGCGCCGGAGACATCTCGGTCCAAGGCCTCGGCGGTCGCGCCAACCTCGCCACCCGCGGCGGCAACATCACGGCCGACCGCATCGGCGGCCCCCTCAGGGCGGAGACCCGGGGCGGGAACATCGCCGTCGGGACGGTCCAGTCGACCGCCCGTCTGGTCACCGCGGGCGGCAGCGTGAGCCTCGATTCGGCGGGCGGGGAGGTGGTCGCGCAGAGCTCCGGCGGCGACGTCCTCATCAAGCGCACCTCGGACCAGGTGCGCGCCGAGACCGGCGGCGGCAATGTGGTCGTCGATTCGGCGGGCGGCGATGTCTCGGCGCATACGTCGGGCGGCAGCATCCAGGTCGGCGGGGCGCGGGGGGAGGTCACGGCCGCCACGGCCGGCGGCAGCATCCGCATCGCCTCGGCGCAGGGCGGCGTGCGCTGCGAGAGCGGCGCCGGTCCGATCTTTCTCAAGGCGATCGAGGGTCCGATCCGGGCCGTGACCTCGGCAGGAAGCATCCAGGCGGAGCTCGCGCCCGCGAGCCGGCTGCTGTTCGATTCCGACTTGCAGACCTGGCAGGGGGACGTGACCCTGGCGCTGCCCGAGTCGCAGCCGGTGACCATTCGCGCCATCGTCGACCAGTCGCAGGGAAACCGCATCCGGAGCGACTTCCCGCTTCATATCTACCGCGAAGCGGAGGACGCGGGCCGGCCCGTCGAGATCGGCGAGGGGCCGATCTCCGGGGGAGGCTCGCTGATCAAGATCCGAACGCTCGACGGTCACATCGCGATCCTCAAGGCACCGAAAGCGCATCCATGACCCGGGAGGTACGATCCATGTCGAAGCCGACCATCGTCCTGACCAGCCTGCTTCTCCTCGCGGCGGCACCGGCCCCGCCGCCGGGGCCCGGCCCGCGGCCTCCGCACGACCACACGATCCTGTTCTC
>DATFVU010000100.1:0-2161 GCA_035260145.1 Candidatus Polarisedimenticolia bacterium
AGCGACCTGGGCACCTCACAGGGGTCGCTGTACCAGCTGGACTATGCCCTCGATCGGGACTTCCATTTCACCAGCGTGCGGGACACCGACGGCTCGATTGGCGGCGACTTCCGATACATCCTGCGCGGCAAGCCGCCGGTCATGCCCGGGGCTGCGGGGACCGAGGAGAAGGGTCCGATCCTGGCCGTGGTCCGCCTGGAAGGGGACTTGCGCGTCGAGGAGGGCAAGGTGCGGCGCCGGCTGCGCCTCAAGGTCGGGAAGCCGCGCGACCGCGCCGCGGTGAGCGACGGCATCGATCGCGTGCTCAAGTACTATCGCGATCGCAGATATCTCATGGCCGACGTGGACGACCGCGAGACGCGCGCGCCGGAGGGGGCGATCGAGCTGACCTTCACGGTGCGGGCGGGCCCCCGGATCAGGATTGAAATCCAGGGTGCGCGTCTGAAGGCGGGGATCGTCCAGGAGGTGGCGCCCTTCTGGGAGAAGGGGCTGTTCCCGGAAGACATCGTCGAAGAGGCGCGCGCGCACATCGAATCGATCTTCAAGAACCGCGGCTACATGCAGGCCCGGGTGGAATCCGAGGTGCTGCGCGACGACGCGCAGGAGCAGCAGGTGCGCTTCACGGTGAAGCGGGGCGAGCGGACGCAGGCCTCGCAGGTGCGCTTCGACGGGGTGCGGCAGATCCCGGAGAAGGAGGTGCGCAAGGCGATCCGCACGCGGCCGGACGGCCTGTTCTCGCGCGGTCTGGTGCGCGAGGCGACGCTCGAGGAGGACTCGGCCTCGATCCTCGGGCTCTACCTGTCGCGCGGCTTCCCCCTGGCCGTGGTCCCCTCTCCGAATGTGGAGATCGACGGGTCCGGGCGCAAAGCGGTGGTGACATTCCATGTCGAGGAGGGGTTCAGGGCCAGCTTCGGCCGTCCCGAATTCGAGGGGAACCATGCCTTTCAGCCGGGCGTCCTGGAGAAGGCGGCGAAGATCCGGCAGGGCGATCCGTACGTCGTCGCCGAGCTGGATGCCGCCGTCGTGCGCCTGCGCCGTCGCTATGATGAATCGGGCTACCCCGATGCCCGCGTCCGCTACCGGGTCCTCAAGCCCGCGCCGGGGGAGGAGGCGGTGGTCACGGATCCGGTCTTCGACATCGCGGAGGGAAAGCCCCAGAAAGTGGGGTCCATCGACGTCAAGGGAAATGTCATCACCCGTGATCCCGTGATCCGCAAGGCGCTGACGGTCGAGCCGGGCGAATCCCTGAGCCGCAGCGAGCTGCAGGAGAGCCAGACGCGCCTCTACGGCCGCGGCATCTTCCGCTCGGTCTCCGTCGAGCCGCAGCCGCCCGCCGACAGCCCCCCTCAGGAGCCGACGCCGCAGGGCGGCATCGAGACCCGCGACCTGCGGGTGGCGGTGCGGGAGATGGCCCCCGTGACCCAGATCCTCGGCCTGGGGTACGACAGCGACGAGAGGCTGCGCGCCCTGTACGAGATCTCCAACCGCAACATCTTCGGGGGCGGCCGCTACGTCGGCTTCCAGGCGCGCGCCAGCGACGTGCAGCGACGCGGCACGCTGTCGTACCGCGAGAAGGGGATCCTGGGTGGGCAGTACGACGTCCTGGCCTCGGCCTTCGCCGAGGACGAGGAGCGGCCATCGTTCAGCGCGCAGACGATCGGCTCGTCGATCCAGGTAAGCCGACGGTTCACGCGCGCCACGCGGATCCTGTACCGCTACTCGCTCAAGGACGTCGATCTCTCCGACACGTCGGCCGACTTCGAGGGATCGACCGTGCGGCTCTCGAGCGTGGCCACGTCCGCCATCCACGACACGCGCGACGCTCCGTTCGACCCGACGAAGGGGCACTCCGTCAGCGGCGAGGTCCAGTATTACGGGAGCGCCATCGGCTCGGAGGCCGAATTCGTGAAGATGTACGCGCAGTTCTACCGCTTCAAGACGATCCTGCCGAAGACCGTCTGGGCGCAGGCCCTCAGGGCCGGGGCGGCCGTGCCGTTCGGCCAGTCGAAGGCCGGCTCCCCGTTGACCTGCACCGAAGGGGACATCCAGGATTCCGGGGTCCCGCCCAGCGAGCGCTTCTTCGCCGGCGGCGACACGACCGTGCGCGGCTTCGAGAGGTTTCGCCTGGGGGACACCTGTAACGGCGACCCGCTGGGGGGTG
>DATFVU010000101.1:0-10169 GCA_035260145.1 Candidatus Polarisedimenticolia bacterium
CGGCGCATGTCGTCGATGGCCTCCCGCAAAACCTCGGGGCCCTGAGCGGCCGCTCGATCCAGGATCAGCGTCTCGACCAGCTCGAGCGCCCTGGCCGCGAGGCCGCGATCCCCCGCCACCGCCCTCGCCTTGAGGAACGACTGCATTTCCCACACCTCGGCGCTGCCGCGGAAGTAGTCCCGGAGCCCTTCGAGCGATGTGATCAGCTCCCCTTCCCCGCCGGAAGGACGGAGCCTCAGGTCGACTCGATACAGCTGGCCGTCCCGGCTCAGGGTGGATAGCGTGCGGACGATCCTCTCGGCCCAGACGCGCGCCACGGACCTGGCCTCGCTCATCCCTCGCGGCGCCTCGTACACGAAGACGAGATCGAGGTCCGAGGCGTAGTCCATCTCGCGGTAGCCCAGGCGGCCCAGACCAAGAACCGCCAGGCGGAGACCGTGCGGCGTCCGCGGCCCCTGCCCGGGGAGATCGCGGCCCGCAAGGCGCACCGTGGTCTCGATCGTCGCATCGGCCAGATCCGAGAGACTCTTCAGGGCTTCGCGGAGCGTGGCCTGGCGATTGATGTCGCGCAAGGCGATCATGGCCAGAGCCTCCTGGTGACGCCGCCGCAGGATGGCAGCCCTCGAGCGCAGGTCGCCGGCCCGCCGCACGATCGGCTGGAACGAAGAGAGGTAATCCCTCGCCGATGGGCTGCTGACGATCCGGCCGCGATCCTCCAGCGACATCAGGATTCCGGGCTGGCGAATCAGAATTCCCGCGAGCAGGTCGCTGCGGCCCAGGAGATGAATCGTCGGCCCGATCATCGAGCGCCGCGACAGGAAGCGCAGGAGACGGGTTCCCGACGGCATCAGCGTCGACACCAGCTTCTCGAGGTTGTCCAGGGCCCGACGCGGGTTGATGGATCGCCCGACCGCGGCGAGCAGGAGGGGGCCGCTCTGACGCAGGGCCCGCCTCACCTCCGGGGCGGTCGCCGCCTGCTGCAGGAGTTTGCGGATCAGCTTCACCGGCCGCAGGGCGGCGATGGGGTTCTCGAGGCCCGATTTCCGCAATTCCCCCCGCAGCGACTCGTCATCCATGCGGTCGAGCCAGAGGTCGCGGTGCCCCTCCTCCAGCCGCCCCTGCGAGGCCGCGCCCGTGATCGAGTCATAGAAACGCCGGACGCTCTCACGATGCCGATCCAGCTCGTCCAGGAGGGCTTCGACCTCGCGTCCGGGCACCTGCTCGTGCATCCGCATCCGCCGCGCCACCAGGCGCAGCTCGGCCGGCTCGCTCGGGAGGATCGCCGTCTGCCGGTTGTGCCCGAGCTGAAGGCGGTGCTCCAGATCGCGCAGGAAGATGTACGCCCTGCTGAGCGCGGCGTATTCCTCGTACGCCACGAAGCCCTTGTCCGCCAGCCGGTGCAGCGCCAGCAGGGTGTTCCCCTGGCGCAGCCAGGGATCGCGCCCGCCGTGCAGGAGCTGCAGGGCCTGGACGGCGAACTCCAGCTCCCTGATCCCGCCGCGGCCGAGCTTGATGTCGGTGTCGGAGCGCCCCTCGGCGCTCAGCTGAGCGTCGATGCGATCCTTCATCTGGCCGATCTCAAGGACGAGATACGGATCGGGCTTCGCCGGATAGACGAGCGCCTCGACGCTCTCGACGAACCGGCGACCCAGCCCCAGGTCTCCCGCGGCGGGCCGCGCCTTGATGAGCGCCTGTCGCTCCCAGGGCTCGGCCCAGTTCCTGTAGTAGGCGACTGCGGCCGCGCAGGCGATCGCGATATCGCCGTCGTTTCCGCCCGGCCGCAGCCCGAGATCGACCCGGAACACCTGCCCCTCCGGCCCAGTCCCGGCGATGAGACGGGTGACATCGGCCCCCATCCGGGCGAAGAATTCCTTGTTGCTGATCGTGGAGGCGCCCGAGGCGTCCACGCCGGAGGTTTCGCCGTCGCGCGACATCAGGTAGATGAGGTCGATGTCGCTGCTGTAGTTGAGCTCCTCACCGCCGAGCTTGCCGAGCGCCAGGATGGAAAACGTCGCCTCCTCCACCTGGCCCTGGTCGTCGCGGCTGGTGGGCCTGCCGAAGCGCGCCTCGAGCGGCACCCGCGCCATGCGCAGGGCGCGATCGAGAAGGACATCGGCGAGGAGCGACAGGGCCCGGGTCAGGGCCGACAGGTCGGCGACTCCCAGAATGTCCGCGAGGGCGATGCGCAGGGTCTCGCGCTTCTTGAACAGCCGCAGGACGGTGGAGGGATCGCGCCCCGCCTGAAGGTGGACGAATCGAGCCAGGTCCTCGTCCAGGTCCTCGCGCGTGGCCGGGGCGCGCGGCAGCCCGCCGGCCGGGACCGCATCCAGGAACTCCGGATTCCGGACCAGGAGTGAGGCGAGATAGGGGCTGAAGCCCGCAAGCGCGAGAAAGTTCAGCGCGCGCAACGGGTCCACCGCGCGGTTCGTCCCTTCCCGCACCGTCTGGAGGGCGCGGAGGGCCGAGGCGGGATCAGGAAGGAGCTCCACCTGCTCCGCCAGGCGCTCGGCTTCTCCGGGCGGCAGGAACTCGGACAACAGGATGCGGACGGCAGGCTCGGCCACGCTGGCTCTCCCCGCGCCGGCGGTATCAGATCGACATCATAAGCCGCCGGCGCGGGGCCAGGCCCGGCCCCCGATCAAATGTCGAAATAAAGGGAGAACTCGTACGGGTGCGGACGGAGACGCATCGGGTTTACCTCGCGCTCCCGCTTGTACTCGATCCATGTCTTGTGGTTGTCCTCGGTGAACACGTCCCCTTTGAGCAGGAAGGCGTGATCCTCCTCGAGATGGCGCAGCGCTTCGTCGAGGGAACCCGGAAGCGACGGAACGCTCTTCAGTTCCTTCGGCCCGAGCCCGTAGATGTCCTTGTCCAGCGGCTTTCCGGGATCGATCTTGTTCTCCACGCCGTCGAGGCCCGCCATCAGCATCGCCGAGAACGCCAGATAGGGATTGCACGAAGGGTCGGGCGGACGGTATTCGAGGCGCTTGGCGGCGGGGCTGTTGGAGATCATCGGGATGCGGATCGCGGCGGAGCGATTGCGACGCGAGTAGGCCAAGTTGACCGGCGCCTCGAACCCCGGTGTGAGTCGCTTGTAGGAGTTCGTGGTGGGGGCGATGATCGCGGCCAGGGCCGGCGAGTGCTTCAGGAGACCACCGATGTAGTGCAATCCCATCTGCGAGAAACCGCCGTATCCGTCGCCGGCGAACAGGTTCTTGCCGGCCTTCCAGAGACTCTGGTGGCAGTGCATCCCGGAGCCGTTGTCGCCGAACAGCGGCTTCGGCATGAAGGTGACCGTCCGGCCGCGCTTGATCGCGGTGTTCTTGACGATGTACTTGTACATGACGATGTGATCCGCGGCCCGGGTCAGGCTGTCGAACCGGACGTCGATCTCCATCTGACCGCCGGTCGCCACCTCGTGATGGTGCGCCTCCACCTGGATGCCCACCCGCTCCAGGTTCAGCACCATCTCGGTGCGCAGGTCCTGGAAGTGGTCGTGCGGCGCGACCGGGAAATACCCCTCCTTGTGGCGGGGACGGTATCCCAGGTTCGGCTTCTCCTCTTTGCCCGTGTTCCACTGCCCCTCGACCGAATCGAGGTAGTAGTAGCCGGAGTGCGCGTTCTGATCGAATCGAACATCATCGAAGATGAAGAACTCCGCCTCCGGGCCGAAGTAGGCGGTGTCGGCGATCTTGGTGTACTGGAGATAGCTCTCGGCACGCTGGGCGATGCCTCGTGGATCGCGCCCATAGCGCTCCTTGGTCACGGGATCGACGATGTTGCAGATCAGGTTCAGCGTCGGGACCTCGTTGAACGGGTCGACGAAGGCGGTGTCGGGATCGGGAACCACCAGCATGTCGCTTTCGTGGATCGCCTGGAAGCCGCGGATGGACGAGCCGTCGAATCCGAACCCCTCCTCGAAGCTGTTCTCGCTCAGTTCATGGGCGGGGACGGAGAAGTGCTGCCACAGACCAGGCATGTCCATGAAGCGCAGATCGATGATCTTGATGTCGTTTTCCTTGACCAGTTTCAACACGTCCGCCGGCTTTCGCATTGGGTTAGGCATCTCCTTCGAGAGTGGGGTCCGGGCCAAGAAGAGGGCGCGGATTATAGCACACCGCTCGCGTCCGTCAATCGGAGGGATGGTCCGATCAGGCGGTTGTCGGTCATGCCGCCGGATGTTACAGTAAGGGCTCGTGAGCCGAGCATTCCGTTGCGCCGTCGCGCTCGTCACGTCTCTGTCCGGTTTCAGTATCCCGGTCGACCGGCGGGCGGCAACCCCCACTCCCTCGTCGGCGCCCCCTAAGGAGGAGGCAGCGCCCGCTGCTCCGACGGAGCCGGAGCCATCCCCCTCGCCAACCCCGGCCGTCGACTGCGAGGCCCGGCCCCTCGACGCCGCCGAGCGCGAGACTCTCGTCCGGCTGGCGTGGCACACCCTGTCCGGACACCTGACGGGCAACCCGATCAAGGACGCCGACCTCGAGTCCTACGCGCTCACTCCCTGCCTCCTTGCGCCACGCGGCCTGTTCGTGCGCCTCAAAAAGGGAGACCAGGTGCGGGGCCTGCAGGGGGAGATCGAGGCCACCCGCCCGCTGTATCAGCAAGTCATCGTGTTCACACGTCGCGCCGCCACCCGCGACCCCCGCTTCCTGCCGCTCACCGAACGGGACCTCGGAGGCCTGATCGTCGAGCTGTCGATCATCGACGACCGCCGAAAAGTGCAGGGTCCGGGTGACATCCGCCTCGATGTCGAGGGAGTGTTTCTGGAGAAGTGGGGCCGGCGGGCGCTGTTCCTTCCGGGGATAGCACCGAGTCAGAAATGGACGGCAGAGACGACGCTCGATCAACTCTGCGCGCAGGCCTCGCTTCCGAAGGGATCATGGTCGGAATCGGCGCGCATCGAGGCCTTCACGACGGAGGTGGTGTCGGGCGGCCCGCTCCCCGCCTCGGCCACCCCGTCGCCTGCACCCGACCCCTCGGCGATGCCGGCGGGGTCGCCGCCTCCGGGACCGTGATCCTCAGCGACGGCGGTCGGTGGACAAGGGCACGATGGAGGACTTGAACGTGTCCAACAGCTTGTCGATCTCCCCGCTGAGCTGCGCTTCTTTATCGGGATTGGGGTTGACGCTGTCCGCGCCCAGGGCCCGGCCATGGGCCAGGGCGAGAACGTAGTACTCCACGTCTTCGCGCGCTCCCCAGAACACCTTCGCCTTCAGCGGGCCCTCCCCCAGCCGGTTCTTCACCGTATCGGTCCACCGGCCATCGAGGGACCACGAGTCGTCGTATTTCTTCCACGACCCCTGCGTCACTTTCAGACCTTCCTTCTGAATATCGAATTCGCCGCACCAGTGAAGGTAATCGCGGAGGCTCTTCATGAGCGCCTCCTGGTCTTTGACGCGCTCGTTCTTCTGGGTCAGCTTGTAGGCCACGACGATCTGGACGTTGTCCCCCGGCGGACCGCTCCTCAGGCGGAAGTGACCGTTGTACAGATCCTCCACGGAGGTGCCGATGGGTCCGGTGGGAAAGCGGCCCTGCGCGCTCGCCGCGATCGGCGCGAACTCCCACTCCTTGCGGTTGGGCACCGCCTTGCCGAAGTCGAAGGTGATGTTGTTGTACTTGTGCAGGAAGCGCTCGAGCCCGCCCACGACGTTGGAATACACGAACAGGTTGTACGTATTGTCCGGCATCTTGGAGGTCTGCTTCTGCCCGTTCGGGTCCGTGTAGGAGATCTCCACCCCCGGGAACGTGATCTCGTCCAGGCGGCGCGCCAGGACCAGTTCGTTCGGGATGACCGCGTACATGCGGTTCTTGAATGTCGGCAGGCTCGCGTAGAAGACGTTGTTCTCGACCTTGCGCGCCGACGATTGCTCCCCGGTCGCCTCGGTCCCCACGTCGCGCTGATAGGTTTCCTTGACCGAGACCCCGTCCGGATAGGTCTGCTTGAATCCGACGTCGGTGAAGGTCTGTCCGCTGATGTTGTAGATGACCACTTGCGTGACCAGCGAAAACTTCTCGGTGCCGATGTCGAATTTCGCGCTGTACGAGGGGTAGACGCTGAACAGCGGCGCGTCCGACGACGCCTGGCTGACGCCCAGCGCCAGGCAGAATGCCGCGCTGGCAAGCGCCGCGGCGCGGAGTGCTCTCATGGTCGACGATCCTCCTCTCGGGTGAAGAAAAAAGCCAGTGATTATAGCACGCGATTTTCGGGACTTCACTCGGGTGCGCGACGCAGGCAGAGGGCCGCCGCGAGAAGACAGAGGCAGGCAAGCGCGTGGGACCACGCCGATGCCACGACGGCCTGCTGCGCCCGCGGGTTCAGAGTCGCGATCACCAGCGACTGGATGTTGTTCAGCGCGTGGGCGAGCATCGCCGGCACGAGAGAGCGCGTGCGCTGCACCAGAAGGCCGAGATACAGTCCGATGATCAGGAGGGATGCGAAGGTCCAGGGGTTGAGGTGAAACGCGGCGAACACCAGGGCGCCCACGACGATGGCCATCGTGTCGCTCTCCAGCGATTTCCGGAGCCCTGCCTGAAGAAACCCGCGGAACAGCAGCTCCTCGCACACTCCGGGCAGGACTCCCACGAGCATCAGGAGGAGGGAGAAGTCGAGCGCTCCGTTGAAGGTGGTCAGCTCGTCGAACAGGCGCCTCCAGATCTCGGGCATGGGAAAGTAGCGCTCCTGCCAGGCCTGTGCGAAGTTGAGGACGTGGTTCAGCCCCAGAATCCCGAGGACCGAGCCGAGCAGGGCCGCACCGCCCGTCGACCGGATGGGAAGAATGGCGCGAGCGTCCAGATAGAACAGGCGTATCGCCAGGAGCACCGGCGCCGCCACGAACAAGATCTGCGTCACCAGAAGACCCCAGCGCAGGTGCGCCAGCTGCAGGAATCCGCCGGGCAGCACGTTCAGCAGGAGCACCAGCCCGAGGACCAGGGCCATCTCGCCTCGCTCGGGGGCGCTGCGGAGAGCGCGATCGGGGACGGACTCGGCGGACGCCGAGGCAGAGAGGGACGGAGGCGCCTCCCCGGACGTGTCGGACCCGGTCGCGGAGAGCGGGGGATCGACCGGAGGCATTCGGGCGGCTTCAGCGTGACAGGCGGACGGTGACCTTCAGGCTCAGCCGGACCGGCCTGCCGTCGACGAGCGCGGTGACTGGAAGATCGATGGTCCGTTCCTGGCCCGGCGTGATTGGACCGATGTCGATCGGCGCGGCGTTTTCGGGCTCGGTCGGCTCGGCCCAATGTCCGTCCAGGTCGATCGGATCGTCGAGATCGATCGGATCCTCTTGAGACGGGCGGGCGGCGACGGAGCGCAGCGGCGGGGCGGGTCGTGAAGGCGCGACAGTTCCGCCCCCGGCGCGGGCCGCGATCGGCACGGGCTCCGCCTCGATCTCGCGGAGCAAATCTTCGCCGAGATCGATGGAGTCGTCCGCGGTCTCCCCCGACTCCGGCAGGTCGATCTCGTCGATCAGGTCGATCACATCGTCCACCGGAATGGCGGCTGCCGCCCGGGCCGGCGGGGGCACGGGCCGCGCCGAGCGGGCGGGGGGCGCCGGCGCGGGGGTCGGCTCCTCCATTTCCAGGACTTCCAGCGCCAGGTCTTCATCCTGTCGCGGCGGCGGCGCGGGAGCCGGCCTGACCGCCGCGGCGGGACGGGGCGGCGGCGACGAAACGGCCCTTGGCCCCGGGGGAACGGGCCGCGGCGGAACCTCCGGGACCGCCGCCTCCGAAGGCATCTGGGCCTCCTGGATCCCCGATCCGTCGAGTTTGTACTTGGTGGCGAGATTGTTGAGCACCAGCTTCGTGATCGCTTTGAGCGTGTCCTCGACGCCGATCCCGGAGGTGGCCACCGCCTCGTAGAAGGGCGCGTTGTGACGGTTGATCTGCGCGTTCATCTCTTCGATCGACGACAGATGCGGCAGGTCGCGCTTGTTGAACTGCATGACGAGGGGGATCTCCTCGATGCGGAGTCCCATCTCCCGCAGGTTGTCCTCCAGGTTCTTGTAGCTCTCGACGTTGGCCTCCAGCATCTTCGACTGCGAGTCGGCGATGAACACGACACCGTCGGCGCCCTTGAGAACCAGTTTGCGGGTCGAGTTGTAGAAGACCTGTCCCGGCACCGTGTAGAGCTGCACGCGGGTCTTCATCCCCCGGATCCTGCCCAGCTCGAGCGGCAGAAAGTCGAAGAACAGCGTCCGGTCGGTCTTCGTCGCCAGGGACAGCATCTTCCCCTTCTTGACGTTGTCGGGAAGGGAATCGTAGGTGTACTGGAGGTTCGTGGTCTTACCGCAGAGCCCCGGACCGTAATAGACGATCTTGGCCGTCAGCTCGCGGGTCGAATAGTTGAAGAGAACCATCCGGGCTCCGCAGCGCGGGGAATATAACACCCGCTCCCGGGTGAGTCAACGAACGGGCCGGCTGCGCCGGAAAGTGAGGGCGACGGGCGATCCTCCCAGACCCAGCCGTGCGCGGAGACGGCCCGCCATGTACCTCCTGTAGGGCTCCGGCACCTGACGGCCATTTCCGAAGACGATGAATCGGGGCGGCTGTCCGGTCATCTGCGTCATGTAGTAGAAGCGGACCGCCCGCCCTCTGTCGGACGGTGGCTGTCTCTCGTTGACGACCTCCTGCAGGACCCTGTTCAATTCCGAAGTGCTGAACCGCCTGTGGGCCTCCTCCCTCACGCGGCCCAGAGTATCCAGCAGCCGGTCGACACCCTCGCCGGTTTTGGCCGAGATCGGAATCACCGGTATGTAGGCCGCGAACCCGAGCGCCCGGCCGATGTCCGCGAGGCGCGTGTCGAGGGATCCGCCCGATTTCAGAAGATCGATCTTGTTCGCCGCCACGACGGCCGGGATCCGGCCCTTGGAGATCATGCCGAGGATCGCCAGGTCCTGGTGCTCGATGGCGGCGCTGGCGTCGACGATGGCCACGGCGACCTCGGCCTCCTGGAGCGTTTGACGAGCCTTGACCACGCTCACCCGCTCGATCTCCTCGCCGCGCTGGGCCCGGCGCCTGATCCCGGCCGTGTCGATCAGCCGGTACCTCACGCCGGCGTGGTCGAACACGGCGTCCACAGGATCTCGGGTCGTTCCTGGGACCGGTGTCACGAGAGCCCGCTCCTCCCGCACCAGCCGATTGAACAGTGAGGATTTGCCGACGTTCGGGCGGCCCACGATCGCCATCGGGACACCCGCCCGCTCGGCCGGCGCCGCCTGGTCGGGCAGGGAACTCAGAAGGCGATCGACGAGCTCGTCCAGGCCCCTCCCCTGCTCCGCCGAGATCGCCACGACATCCCCCAGCCCCAGTCTGTACGCCTCGAATTCGAGCCCCTCGAGGGAGAGGGCGTCGATCTTGTTCGCCACCGGCACGACCGGTCTGCCGGAAGAACGAAGGAGCCGGGCCACGTCCAGGTCGAGCGCGGTCAGACCCGCCCTGGCGTCGAGAACGAACAGGATGAGGTCGGCTTCGGCGATCGCCTTGAGAGCCTCGGCGCGGACCCGCCGGGTGAGATCGTCAGGGGCTCCTTCGACCATCCCTCCCGTGTCGACGAACGTGACGGTTCTTCCAAACAGGTCGCAGGGGGCCATCAAGCGATCCCGCGTGACGCCCGGAACGTCCGACACGATCGCCTTGCGCCGGCCGAGCATTCGATTGAAAAGAGTAGACTTGCCGACGTTTGGCGCCCCTACGATGGCGATCACGGGTTGTGGCAAGCGGGGGCCTCGCGCGCGAACCGGCGCAAATGGTTGAATGCGAACGGAATATAGCACAGGCGCCCCTTTCGTACGTCTTGACAGAACTTGTCGTAGCTGCCTATACTTTCAGCAACTTAGCCACGTTTCACGCTGGGACGCTCGGGAGGCTTGGTAATGATCAAGACCGACATCATTAATAATGTGGCCAAAAACGCCGACATCACCCGCGTCAAGGCGGTCGTCGCCGTCGAGGCGATCCTGGATGCCATGAAGGAGTCGATGCGGCGTGGCGAGAGGATCGAGTTGCGTGGCTTCGGCGTGTTCCAGGTGAAACCGCGCAAGAAGGGGATCGGCCGGAACCCCAGGACCGGCACCGAGGTCCGAATCCCCCCGGGCAAGACCATCCGGTTCAAACCCGGCAAGAATCTCCGCAATCTGAGGTAGGACGGCGCAGCCTTTCCTCGCCACGGTCCA
>DATFVU010000102.1:0-2118 GCA_035260145.1 Candidatus Polarisedimenticolia bacterium
GGCTGTACGGCCAGGCCCGCCTGCGGTTCTAGCGAGTCGATCGCGGTTCGGCACGTCTCAACCCCGCGGGGGACAACCCCCGCGGGGTTTTTTGTCTCCCGTCGCGGTCCGGGACGTCCGACGCTTGCGAGTTCCCGTGGCCAGGCGATCGAAGAGATTCCAATAATCGGGAAACGACTTCGAGACGCAGCCGGGGTTCGCGATGACAATACCCGGAACGCGCAGGCCGGCTACGGCGAACGCCATCGCCATCCGATGGTCGGAATAGGTCTCGATGCGCGCTCCCTTGAGCGGCCGCGGCCGGATGGTCAGGCCGTCGGGCGCCTGTTCCACGGCACCTCCCATGCGCCCGATCTCCGCGGCGACCGCGGCGATGCGATCGCTCTCCTTCACCTTGAGATGAGGGACGCCTCTGATGCGCGTCGGACCGCTCGCGAACATCGCCACGACGGCGAGCGTCGGGACGATGTCGGGCATGGCGCGACAGTCGGCCTCGATCCCCTGAAGGCTATCGGTCCCCTCGACCTCCACCCATCCGTCCCCCCCCTTCACCCGGCAGCCCATCCGTTGCAACAGGGGCACGAACGCCGCGTCTCCCTGCCGCGATCCAGGCTCGAGGCCGTCGACCCGCACCCGACCTGCGGTGACGGCCGCCGCGGCGAAGAAATAGGAGGCGGAGGAGTAGTCCCCCTCGATCGCGAGATCGCGCGCCTGGTACGAGCGCCCCGCCGGAACGCTGAAGCGAACCGGCTCCCTGCCGTCGGGTTGGCTCGCGACGTCGACGCCGAAGCGGCGCATCAGGTCAATCGTCAGGTCCACGTAGGAGCGGGACACGAGAGGTCCCAGGATCTCCACCTCGACCCCCTGCGGCGCCAGCGGCCCGGCCAGGAGGATGGCCGACAGGAACTGGCTGCTCGTTCCGCCGCTCAGGCGGGCGGCGCCGCCCCGCGGCCGCGGCCCGCCCACTCTCACGGGAGGACATCCGTTGCCGCGGGTGGCTTCCGCCCGGGCGCCGAGGGCGCGCAGGGCCGCAAGCAGGTCCTCGATCGGGCGCTGACGCATCCGCTCGTCGCCGTCGATGACATAGTCCCCCGGTCCGAACGACAGCATCGCCGTCAGAAATCGCATCGCGGTGCCGGCGTTCCCCACGAACAGCTCGGCCCGCTCCGCCGGGATCGTTCCCCCGCGCCCGTCGACCTCGACGCGCGGCGCATCCGCCGGCCCCGACGTCCGTGTCTCGATGCCGACGGCGTTCAGGCACGCGATGAGGTGCCTCGAGTCGTCCGCCAAAAGCGGATGACGAAGTCGCGATCGTCCCTGCGCCAGGGCGGCGGCGATGAGGGCCCGCTGTGTCGCGCTCTTGGACGGCGGCGCCGTCACTCGAGCCAGCACGGTCTTGACGGTGGCGATGGGACGATCGGCAGGCACGGTCGGATCTCCCGCGGAGACGCGCGCGTCATCGCGGCCGACGGGCGCGCGGAAACGCGCTGTTCTTGCATCGTACACGAGATCGGGATCACTTGACGCCATGCTGCGGCGCCTCTATCTTTTCCCTCCCGCTGCTTCGCGGAACCTCGGGAGTCGTGTCGTGATCCTGCGCAGAAGCCGTTTCGCCCTGGTTGCGAGTCTCGTCGCGTTCGCGGCCTTCCTGTTCGGGCTCGGCACCTTCTTCACCGGAGCCCCGCCGGCCTCCCGAACGCGTCCGGCCAGCCGGCCGGGCACCGCGCAGCATAGCGGCGACGACGGCGGCTTCTCGGTGACCATGACCGAGCCGAGCGAGGCGTACCTCGTCGGCATCCGCCGGATCGTCATCGAGCCCCGGATTCCGCCGGGCGACACCATCGTCGGCGCTGACTTCTTCGTCGACGGCCGGCTGGTCGCCACGGACAGGCGCGCGCCCTACTCCACAGAGATCGATTTCGGACAGGAGATCAAGAGGCATACGATCATCGTGACGGCCCTGACCGCCGGCGGCCGCCGGGCCAAGGTCTCGTTCGTCTCCCGGGCGGCCGACCTGTCGGGAGGTGATGCGGCGGCCCTGACCCTGGTGCCGGCGGTCGTTCGTGATTCCGGCGGTCGCTTCGTCGACGGCCTGTCGGTGGCCGACTTCGTGCTGAT
>DATFVU010000103.1:0-3178 GCA_035260145.1 Candidatus Polarisedimenticolia bacterium
CCTTGGAGCGCGGCTGGCGCCTGGAGATGCTCCCGCCGGCCGCCCTCGGCCGGGCCGCGATCAACGGACAGGACCAGTTCATCACCCGCCTCGGGCCCGACCGCCCGGCCGGCATCGAGATCCGGCAGGGGCAGGTGAACCTCGACGCCGACAGCCGCGTCGAGGGCGCGGTGTCGGACATCCCAGCCGTCGGCTGGGACCACGATTTCACCGAGGTCTCCGCGGAACTGAATCTGCCGCCGGCCTGGCGCCTGTTCCACGCGCGAGGCGTGGACGACGTTTCGGCGACCTGGATCTCCACCTGGTCGCTGCTCGATCTGTTTCTCGTCCTGATCGGAGCGCTCTCGATCGCGAAGCTTCGGGACTGGCGCTGGGGCGCCGTGGCGCTTCTGACGCTCGGTCTCTCCTGGACCGAGCCGGAGGCGCCGCAATGGAGCTGGCTCGCCGTCCTGCTGCTCGAGGCCCTGACGCGGGCCCTTCCCCCGGGAAAATTCCTGAACCTCATGAAGGTCGCCCGCGGGCTGGCGCTCGTCGTCCTGGTGATGGTCGCGGTGCCGTTCATGGTCCGGCAGGTGCGCGCCGCGATCTACCCGGCGCTCGAACAGCCGCATGCCTACGTGCAGGAGACCGCCGGCTCGGGCGGAATCGGAGGCCCGGCGGACCGGCTGGAAGTCATGCCGGCCGCACCCGTCCCATCGAGATCCAGGGCCGATCTCAAGGACCAGGCGATGATCGGCGAAGAGAAGTCCAAGAGAATCGCGGGTGGAATCGTGAGCGGGTTCGTCGGGAACAAGGTGGAGGCGGAAGGGGCCGTGTCGCTGCGATCGCTCGGCTACCTGTACGCCCCCGATCCCAAGGCCGTGGTCCAGACGGGGCCGGGGCTTCCGGACTGGAGATGGAGAAGCGTGGATCTGCGCTGGCGAGGCCCCGTGAAATCCACGCAGCGCCTGCGGCTGTTCCTGGTCCCTCCCCTCGCGAACCGCGCGGCCGGCTTCGTGCGGGTCGGCCTGATCGCGATCCTGGTGATGGGCCTGTATGGCGTCGGGGCGATCACCTGGCCCCGGACGTTCCTGAGGCGGATCGGACTGGGGCGGGCCTTCGCGATGGGGATGGTCCTAGTGGGCCTCGGCGCCGTCGCGCCGCGAGCGGCGCGCGCTTCCGAGATCCCGCCGCAGGAGATGCTGGACGAGCTGCGCGATCGACTGCTTTCACCCCCCGAGTGCCGCCCGAACTGCGCCTCCAGCCCGCGCATGGCGCTCGAGGCGACCCCCGGGGCGCTCCTCCTCCGGATCGAGATCGACGCGGCGGCCGGGACCGCGGTGCCGCTGCCCGGAGGCGCGGATCAGTGGCTGCCCGAACGGGTGATCCTGGACGGCAATGCCCCGGCGGGTCTCGTGCGCAGCCCGGACGGGCGACTGTGGCTGCGCCTGACCCAGGGGAACCATCAGGTCATGATGGAGGGACCGCTTCCCGACCGCGACGCGGTGCAGATCCCGCTGCCGCTGAAGCCGCACCGGGTGACCGCGCGCGCCTCGGGCTGGCGCGTCGAGGGACTGCACGAGGACGGCCTGGCCGAGGACAATCTGCAGCTGGTGCAGGTGCGGACGCGCGAACGGGCCGCGGGGACGACGCTCGAGCCCGGGACGCTGCCGCCTTTCGTGCGGGTCGAACGGAATCTGATGCTGGGGTTGAAATGGGAGGTGGAGACGCGCGTGGTGCGGATGACGCCGCCCGGAGCGGCGATCGTCCTCGACGTGCCGCTTCTGGCCGGAGAGTCGGTGACGAGCGCGGACATCCGCGTCAAGGACGGCAGGGTGTCGGTGAGCCTCGGGCCGCTCATGTCCCAGACCGTCTGGTCCTCGACTCTCGAGCAGAGAGGGACGTTAAACCTCAAGGCGCCCGACGCGGTCCCCTGGGTCGAGATCTGGCGCCTGCAGGCGGGGCCGGTCTGGCACGTGGAGCCGATGGGGATCCCGGTGGTCCATCAGCCGGAGCAGGCGGAGGTCCGGATGCGCGAGTGGCGACCGTGGCCGGGCGAGACGGTCGCCGTCGAGGTGACGCGGCCGCAGGGGCTCCCCGGTCAGACGCTGACCATCGACCGAAGCGCCCTGTCCCTTTCGCCCGGCCTGCGCGCCGCCGACGCGACGCTCGACCTGGCGCTGAGAAGCAGCCGCGGGGCCCAGCATGTCGTCACGCTGCCGGTGGCGGCGGAGCTGCAGTCGGTCTCGATCAACGGTGTCGTGCAACCGATCCGTCAGGAGGGGCGCGACGTGACGCTGCCGGTGGTCCCGGGCGCGCAGCAGGTCTCGATCGTCTGGCGGCAGAACGAGGGGATCGGTGCGCTGTTCAGGGCCCCGGATGTCCGCCTCAACGCGCCGAGTGTCAATCTGCGCGCCGGCGTAAGGATGCCGATGGACCGCTGGATCCTCCTGGTGGGAGGCCCGCGCCTCGGACCGGCGGTCCTGTTCTGGAGCCTGCTCGCGATCAGTCTCATCGCCTCGATCGCCCTGGGACGCGCCCGGCTCACCCCCCTGCGTCCGCATCATTGGTTCCTCTTGAGTCTCGGCCTGACGCAGGCCCCGATGTGGATTCCTCTCGTCATCGCCGCCTGGCTGTTCGCGCTCGGCTGGCGCAAGGACCGGGGATCCGCCGTCCTCACCGATTCCGCGTTCGACGCCTGCCAGATCCTGCTCGCCCTCGGCGGTGCTGTGGCCCTGTCGGGTCTGTTCTGGTCGATCGCTCAGGGGCTGCTCGGTCTTCCGGAGATGCAGATCGCAGGGAACGGCTCGACCGCCTACGAATTGAACTGGTTCCAGGATCGCTCGGCCGACGCGCTCCCCCGGCCGTGGGTCCTCTCCGTGCCCCTCCTGGTCTACCGCCTGGCGATGCTGGCCTGGGCCCTCTGGCTGGCGCAGGCGCTCCTGCGCTGGCTGAAATGGGGCTGGGAATGCTTCACCGCCGGCGGCGCGTGGCGCCCCCTGCGGAAGAAGCGCGCATCGCCGCCCCCGCTGGCAACACAGGGAGGCGCCCCCTCCTGATCGTCCGGAGCGGTCAGAGCAGGGCGCCCGCCTGAAAGTATCCCGGCCCCACGCGCATGAAGTGGGTGATATGCGCGGGCAGGAAGTGGTACAGAACCGTGGAGGCGAGGGTGTGCGCGAGAGCCAGCGCGAACAGGTTC
>DATFVU010000104.1:0-2430 GCA_035260145.1 Candidatus Polarisedimenticolia bacterium
GTCGCGGGTGCGGTAGACCTCGTTCGGCTGTGCGATCTCCGCGTCGTCGTGGAACGGGATCCAGATGTTGTTGAGGAGATCGAGGTTGGCGCGTGCGGGGCTCGAGCGCAGGAACTCGGAGAGGCCCGGATGGGCGAGCGCCTCGCGCATGGTGAAGCGGGCCCCGACGCGCCCCTCGACGACGATGAGCGCCCGCATGCCGAACTCGGCGGCCGTCGTAGCCCCGATCACGATGCGCTCGTAGGGGACGAACGCCTGGTGATCGTCCCCCGTGCTGAAGTTCAATTCCGAGAGTCCCGCTTCGTAGAGCGGCTGCAGCCGCTCGCCGGCCGCCCTTTTCGACGTGGCCCAGTACCCGTTGGTGACGCAGCGCGTCGCGAGCCCGTGGCCGGCGGCTCGCGCGATGGCCTCATCGAGGTCGTCTCGCAGCAGGAAGCACTCGCCGCCCGAGAACACCACCAGCTTCAGGGTCGGAAAGTCGCGCGCCGCCTGGTCGATGTAGTTCAGGATGCGCGGCAGCGGGATGCGCCCCTGCACGTGCGGATTGCTCTCGAAGCAGCACTGCGCGCAGGCGGCCGTGCACCGGTACGTCGGCAGAATCGTCAGGTGCGTCGGCCCGTGCATCCGGGGGTCGGCTTTCACCTAGTCCTCAATTCTGGGGGCGGGATTGCGATGTGGGACAGCGGGGGCGGAGTTTCGCGCCGGAGTATACGGCGACGATTCGGGAAGTCAAGGGGTTTTCGCGATCGATTTCTCTTAGATCCTTGCCAGGCGCGTACTCTGTGAGAATGGCGTCACGCCTCCGGACGCCGGCGCGCGCCCGGCGGCCCGACCCGTGCGGAGGCGTTGCGGCCGGATGACAGGCGCGCGCATCCCGCGTATCCTGTCTCGTGAATGGAGAGCGTCCGGGGTTTCTCTGTCTTCTTCGTCGCGCTCGTGGCGGTGGCCGCCGCCGTCGCCATCGTCGAGCGCCTCTTCGCGGGGCGCAACGAGCGGCGCCTGCTGCGGGAGGGTGCGGAGGAAGTGGCGCCGTGGATCTTTCGGCTGATGGTTCCCGTCTACGTGGCGATCTTTCCGGCCGCCGTCGCCGAGCATGTCTTGACGACGCGGCGGCCGCCGCTCGCGCTCGCCGCCGTCATGGTCGTCCTGTTCCTTCTGGCGAAGGGGCTGAAGACCTGGGCGATTCTCAGCCTGGGGGACCTGTGGACCATGCGCGTCATCCTGCCGCAGCCGCTGCGCGTGGTCACGAGAGGTCCCTACCGATACTTGAGACACCCCAACTACGTGGCGGTCGTGCTCGAAACGACGGCGCTGCCCCTGGCGGGAGGCGCTTTCGTCACGGCGGCCGCGGGGGCCCTCCTGTTCCTCGCCCTGCTGTGGGCGCGCGTGCGCACCGAGGAGGCCGCGCTTCTGGCGCGTCCCGAGTACGCCTTGGCCATGGGGAGCCGGCCCCGCTTCCTGCCGGGAGGCGGGGGATGAGGCCGCGCCGTTCCGCCATGGCGGCTCTCCTCGTGCTCTGCGTCGGACCCGTCGCGGCCGCGGATCGGAGCCCCAGGACACTCGCGATCGATCCGAAGGCGAGTGTTCTGACGTTCACCATCAAGCGGCCGGGAGAGACGATCGAGGGGACCGCGCACACGTTCACGGGCGAAGTGGTCCTCGACCCGGGCGACCTGTCGGCGGCGAGCTCCGTCGTCCTGCGCGTCGTCGCCTCCTCTCTCGAGACCGGCAATGGGATGCGCGACCGCAAGATGCGCGGCTCGCATCTCGAAGTGGAGCGGTTCCCGGAGATCGCTTTCCGATCGACGTCGATCCAGGTCGGATCGGAGCGGGAGGCGGCGTCCCCCTCGCCGTCGCCGGGCGGAGAGCCCGGACGCGTGCTGCAGCGCAAGGCGATCGTCGAGGGCGTCCTGAGCCTGCACGGCGTCGACAGGACGATCATGGTCCCGGCGTCGATCCGGTATGATAACGGGACCCTGACCGCGGAAGGGACCGTCGATCTGACCTACAGCGATTTCTCGATCGCGATCCCGCGCTTTCTCTGGCTGGTCATGGACGACGAGATCAAGGTGCGCTTCCGCTTCGTCGCCTCTGCGGCGCGCTGACGCGCGGAGGGGAAAATGATGGCTCACGTCAGGGAGAAACACTGGGCCGACGAGATCGCCGACCAGATTCTCGCCCAGAGCCTCGGGCCGCACGAGATCTCGACCGGGATCTCCCCCTCGGGCGAGATCCACATCGGCAATTTGCGCGAGGTGATCACGGCGGACGTGGTCTACCGCGTCCTCCAGGAGCGCGGCGCCGAGGTGACGCTCGACTACGTGGCCGACAATTTCGATCCGCTGCGCAAGGTCTATCCGTTCCTGGACGCCTCCATCTACTCGAACCACATCGGCAAGCCGCTGTCGGAGATCCCGTGCCCGTGCGGTC
>DATFVU010000105.1:0-7881 GCA_035260145.1 Candidatus Polarisedimenticolia bacterium
CGGCGCATCGTCAAGATCGGCGACGCCGAGCCGCTGACCCTGACTCTCGCCGGGCGTGCCCGCCGGGGCGCCGGGCCGGCGCGCGAGTCCGACGGCCGACTCACCGCGGCCATGGACGGACAGGTGGTCGCGGTCGCGGCGCGCCCGGGGGAGCGGGTCGAAGCCGGGGAGACTCTCGCCGTCCTGGAGGCGATGAAGATGGAGATCCGCGTCGTCGCCCCGTTCCGCGGGCGCGTCCTGCGGGTGCTCTGCAAGACCGGAGAGGTGGTGGAGCGGGGGCGGGTCCTGATCGAACTCGAGGTCGATACGGAAGGACCAACCCCCTAACGGCTCGTTCCCACGCGAAGGCCTGCGGCGCGGCCGCGGGCCAGAACGGCCCGGGCGGCCCGCACCATCGGCATGTCGATCATCCTGCCGCCGAAGACGAACACTCCCATTCCACGCGCCTGCTGACGCTCGTGCTCCTCGATCAGACGGCGAGCCTCCTCGACCTCCTCCGGCCCGGGTGTGAACGTGTCCTGGATCGGATCGACCTGCGCCGGATGGATCGCCAGCTTGCCGGTGTAGCCGAGCGTGAGGGCCTCCCGGGTCTGCGCCAGCAGGCCGTCGCGATCTTGCAGGTCGATGAACGGCGTGTCGATCGCCTGCAGCCGGTGGGCCGCGGCGTGGATGGCGACGGACGAGCGCGGGAAGGCGACCTCGCTCCCCCCGCGGGTCCGAACCGCACCGATGTCGCCCCAGAGATCCTCGGCCCCGAAGATCAGCGCCTCGAGGCGCGGATCGCTCCCCGCGATCTCATCGAGGCGGACGATGCCCTGCGCCGTCTCGATGATGGCGAGGATGCGGATCGTTCCCGGCCGTAGCCGGGCCCTGCGCTCCAGCCCGCGCAGCAACCGGGAGAATTCCCTCACCTCAGCGGCCGAGCCGACTTTGGGAAGCACGTAACCATCGGGCGGGCGGCTCGTCGAGGCGGTGGCGCGCGCGTCATCCGCGAGCCCCGAGCCGCGCGGGTTGACCCGCACCAGGCGCTCGCTGCGGCCGAAATCCAGCTCCGACAGGGCGCCCGCCGCGGCGGCCCTTGCCTCGTCCTTGCGCGAAGGCGCCACGCTATCCTCCAGGTCGATGATCACCGCGTCGGCCCCCAGGCGCGCGGCCTTCTCGAGCTTGTGCCGCTCCGTGGCGGGACAGAACAGAAGGGCGCGCCGGGGCCGGGGAGTGTCGTCGGAGGCGCGGGCGCCCGGAATCCCTGGCGCGGCGGCCGGGGAACGCCGGCCCGATCGCTTCACGAGGAGGGGCGCCGCAGGAACAGCACCGAGCGGTCCACTTCGATCACGACCTGGCCGCTCTGGTTCAGGCCGCGATGACGCAGTCGCACGATGCCGCGGTCGGGGTTGGACGCGGACGGCCGGGTCTCGATCACCTCGGTCTCGGCGTACAGCGTATCGCCGAGAAAGACCGGGAGCGGGTGGACGACGCGCTCGTAGCCGAGGTTCGCCACGATCGTTCCCTCGGTGAGATCGGAGACGGTCAATCCGATCAGGAGGCCGAGGGTGAAGATCCCGTTGACGATTCTCTGACCGAACGCGCTCTTGGCCGCGAAATCCAGGTTCAGGTGCAAGGGTTGCGTGTTCATGGTCAGGGCGCAGAACAGCGTGTTGTCGGCCTCCGTGATCGTGCGGCCGACGCCGTGCCGAAACCGCTGTCCTGGGGCGAGGTCCTCGAAATACTTTCCCGGCATGGTCGGCCTGAGGCTACCCGCAAGCCAGCGGAGCGTCAAGAGCCCGCGACCTTTCCGCGGGGCCACCCGTCCGACCCGTTGCGTTAGACTGGGCCCGTGATCTGGGCGCGATCGATGGATCCGGGATGGCTGTCGAACGCCTACCTCGTGGGCGAGCGCGAGGGTGGTTCGGCGGTCGTGATCGACAGCGGCGCGCCGATCGCCCCGCTCCTGGACGCGCTCGTGGCCAGCCGCCTGTCTCTGGAGGCGATCCTGACGACGCACCGGCACCTCGATCACGTGCAGGGACACGCCGAGCTCGCGGAGCGGACCGGCGCTCGGATCTACGCCCTCGCCCCGGAGGCGCCGCACGTGGCGCACGCCCGTCCGCTGGACTTCGAGGAGGAGCGCGCCTGGGGCGGCCTGCGCGTGCGCGCCGTTCCGTTGCTCGGCCACACGATCGGCCACGCCGGCTATTTCATCGAAGGGGCCGGGCTGTTCACGGGCGACTGCCTGTTCGCCGGCTCGCTGGGCGGCACGGTCGGACCGGGACACGGCGTCTTCGAGGACGCCCGCCGGGCGGTCGAACGGATCCTGAGATTCCCGGACGACACGACGATCCATCCCGGCCATTCCGGAGCGACCAGCGTGGGGGCCGAAAGGGCGCGAAACCCGTTCATCCGCGTGATGCTGGGAATGGAGCGCGAGGGTCACGGACGCTGCCGGGCGGTGGGGCGCGCCGGACGTCTCATCGTCCTGGCGCGCGACTACGACGGCGGCACCAAGGCCTGGGTTCGGTTCGACGATGGCGAGGATGCGCTGGTGCCGGGGAGCCGGGTGAGTCGGGAGGAGCCCGGCTGATGGGGGCGCCCGGGCGCGTGCCTTGACCGGCCTCCGGCCGGTCGCATAAGATGCGCACTCTTTGACGGAATTGTCGGGGCGTAGCGCAGCCTGGTAGCGCACCTGGTTCGGGACCAGGGGGTCGGTGGTTCAAATCCACTCGCCCCGACCATCCATGACTCTCGATGAGCGCGACCCGGTTCCTCGTGAGCGGGCGAGTCCAGGGGGTGGGCTACCGCCTGTTCGCAGTGCGGGCGGCCAGGGGCCTGGGAATCACCGGCTTTGCGCGAAACCTCGACAACGGTCAGGTCGAGGTCGTGGGACAGGGTTCCGAGGAGGACCTGCGCCGGTTCGAGGCGCTCCTCCGGCAGGGGCCGCGCGGCGGACGGGTGGAAACGATCGAATCGTCGGACGCGACCCTCGACTCCGGCCTGCAGGGGTTCGAGATCCGGCACTGAGTTCCGGAAGGCTCCCATGGACCTGCGCACATATATCCGCGACGTTCCCGATTTCCCCAAGAAGGGGATCGTCTTCAAGGACATCACGCCCCTCCTGAGCGACCGGGACGCGCTGCACTACGCCCTCACGGCACTCGCCGAGCGCTTCCAGGGTCGCGGCATCACCAAGGTGATCGGGATCGAGTCGCGCGGCTATATCTTCGCTCCGGCCATCGCCCTGGCGTTGAAGGCCGGCTTCGTGCCGGTGCGCAAGCCGGGAAAGCTGCCGTGGAAGACGGTGGCGGAAGAGTACGAGCTCGAGTACGGCAAGGATCGTCTCGAAATTCACATCGATTCCGTGCTCCCGGGCGAGAAGGTGCTGGTCGTCGACGACCTCCTTGCCACGGGCGGCACGGCCTCGGCCGCCCAGCGCCTGGTGCGGCGCCTGCAAGGCGTCGTCGTCGGATCCGGCTTTCTGGTGGAGCTGACGTTCCTCGAGGGGCGCGCCCGCCTGTCCGGTGCGGACGTCGTCAGCCTGATCCAATACTGAGGATGCGGGCGGGCGCGGCTGTCGCGATGACGGTCGTCACCCTGCTGACGGCGCCGGGTCGCGACCCCGCGGCGGAGGTCGGCGCCCGCGACCTCGATCGGATCATCGCAGCGCAGTACGCCGATCTCGATTCCCTGTATCGCGATCTCCATGCCCATCCGGAGCTGTCCCTTCACGAGCAGGAGACCGCGAAGCGCATCGCCTCGGAGCTGAAGGCGGCCGGCTTCGCCGTGACCAGCGGCGTCGGCGGCAACGGCGTGGTCGCGGTGCTGCGCAATGGCGAGGGACCGACGGTGATGTGGCGATCCGATCTGGACGCCCTTCCGGTCAAGGAGGAGACCGGGCTGCCGTACGCCAGCGACGTGCGCGCCAACGATGACTCCGGCCGCCTCGTGCCGGTGATGCACGCCTGCGGCCACGATGTGCACATGACCACCCTCGTCGGTCTGGCGCGCGGGCTCAAGGATCTGCGGTCGCAATGGTCGGGGACGGCGATCCTCATCGGGCAGCCGGCGGAGGAGAGGGTGCTGGGAGCGGCCGCCATGATCAAGGACGGCCTGTTCTCGCGCTTCCCCCGCCCGGTGGCGGTCCTCGGAATGCACGTCAAGGCGGACCTGCCTGTCGGCGTGGTCGGCTATCGCGCCGGGCCGGCGTTCGCCAACGTCGACAACGTCGACGTGCGGGTCTATGGGCGCGGGGGTCACGGATCGACGCCGCACCTCTCCGTCGACCCCATCGTGATCGGAGCGCGCATCGTGCTGTCGCTGCAGACGATCGTGGCGCGGGAGATCGATCCGATCGAGCCGGCGGTCATCACCGTCGGATCGATCCACGGCGGCACCAAGCACAACATCATTCCCGACACGGTCGACCTGCAGCTCACGGTGCGCTCCTACACCGAGGAGACCCGCAACAAGCTGATCGAGGGAATCCGCAGGAACGTCCTGGCGGAGGCTCAAGGGGGAGGGGCGCCGAAGCCGCCGGACGTGACGATCGGGGAGAGCACTCCCGCCACCGTGAACGACCCCGGGCTCACCGCCCGGACCGTCGCGGCGCTGAAGAAGGCGCTGGGCGACGACCGGGTCGTCGAGGTGCCGCCGATCATGGGCTCGGAAGATTTCACCTACTACGGGCGGGAAGGGATCCCGGCGTTCATGTTCAACCTGGGGACCATACCGAACGAGACGATCGAGCAGAGCCGGCGCCCCGGCGGCAAGCCGCTGCCTTCCCTGCACTCCTCCCAGTACGCGCCCGCGCGGGAGGGATCGATCCGCGAAGGAGTGCGCGCCGCCCTGACCGCCGTTCTGGCCAATCTGTCCGCTCCTTGACTGCGTTCCGTGAGCGCGGGTAAAGTGCATGTCTCGAACGGGCCTGTAGCTCAGGTGGATAGAGCAACGGATTCCTAATCCGTGTGCCGCGTGTTCAAGTCACGCCAGGCCCACCAGATCATCGGGAGCCGAAGGACGGGATCATGAAGAAGAGCGAACGGCATCAGATCAAGCGCGACGACCTGGTCACCGTCATCGAGAAGGGGACGTTCTACGTCGAGCACCACTCGCGCCGGATCGCGATCGGGGGCGCGGTGCTGGTCGTCCTGGTCGCGGCGTCGCTCGGGGCCAGGACGTGGTGGACCAGCCGGGAGGAGAAGGCTTCCTCGCTTCTGGGCCAGATCATCGAAACGTACCGGGCGCCCGTGACGACGTCGATGGAGGCGCTGCAACAAGTCACGCCCGGCTCCAAGAGCTTCTCGTCGGCCGAGGAGAGGAGCCAGGAGGTCGTGAAGAAGGCCGACGAGGTCCTGACCCGGTTCGGCTCCTCGCGCTCCGCGCCCAAGGCGCTGTACTACAAGGGACTGGCGCTGGCCGAGCTGAAGAAGACCGGCGAAGCGGAGAAAGCGATGCAGGATCTGGTCGCCCGCTATCCCGGAGACTTCCTGGCCCCGATGGCGCGCTTCGAGCTGGCGCACCTGAAAGAGACGCAGGGAAACCCGTCGGAGGCCTTGATCCAGTATCAGGCCCTGGCCGAGGACGCCCAGGGGCTCTTCCCCAGGGAGGAGGGGCTCATGGGTGTCGGGCGATGCCAGGAGGCGCTGGGGCGCACGAGCGAGGCGCTCAAGACCTATCGCAGGATCGTCAGCGATTTCCCCGGGTCGGAGTACCAGGCCGAAGCCAAGAAAAAAGTCGACGAGCTGTCCTAGACCGCGCGATGCGCCGCTACGTCAACATGGCGAAGAGCGGGCGCATGGCGGCCACGCGCCGGGCGAAGCCGGCGAACCGGCCGCCGCTCCGCAACGATCCTTCGGACGTCGGGGGAAAGGGGAAGCGGTTCCCTCCGGGCGGCAGGAACAGGCGCCGGGGTTGACGTCCGCTTCGCGACGCTTTCAGAAGGGGATATCGTCCTCGGGGGGCGGGCCGGACTCGTCGCCCGCCGCCTCGGCCGAGGGGGCGGCGGTCATGCGGGACTCGCCGGTCTCCGGACGTCCCAGCATGACGAAGCGCATCGCCTTGATCTCCGTCGTCTGTCGCTTGTTGCCCTCGCGATCGTCCCACTGACGGGTCTGAATCGATCCCTCGACGTACACCTGCTTTCCCTTCGACAGGTGCTCGCGCGCGATCTCCGCCTGCTTGCCCCAGATGACGATGCGATGCCACTCGGTCCGCTCCTGGCGCTCGCCCCCCTTGTCGGTCCAGACCTCGTTGGTGGCGAGGGTGAAGTTCGCGACCGCCGTGCCGTTCTGCGTGTAGCGCACCTCCGGGTCGCGCCCGAGCCTGCCGATGAGGATGACCCGATTGACGCTCGACATGACCGCCCCCTTTGTCTCTGATGGCTCTCGCGCGTAAGCGTATCACAGCCATCGCCCCCGGACATCGCCGGCGCGCGCGCGCCCGCTCACGCGGTTGCAAGGCCGTCGCGCGGCACGTAGAATCCCCCCGCCCCGGAGCTCTGCGGGGCGCCCGGAGGCACGATGGACAAGGAGCGCGGACTGATCCGTGCGGCCGGCTCCATGAGCGTCATGACGATGCTCAGCCGGATCGCCGGTTACTTCCGCGACAGTCTTCAGGCGACCATCCTCGGCGCCGCGAACTCGTCGGACGCATTCGTCATCGCCTATCGCATCCCCAACATGCTGCGCCGGCTCGTGGCGGAGGGAGCGCTGACCTCGGCCTTCGTGCCGACGTTCGCCCGCTACCTGCGCTCCGGCGATCGGGAGGCGATGATTCGCTTTTCGACGTCGGTCCTTTACGCCATGACCGTCCTGCTGGCGGTGATCACCGGGCTCGGCATTCTGTTCTCGCCGCTTCTCGTCAAGGCGCTCGCCTGGGGCTTCGCGGTCTCCCCCGAGAAGGTGGCCCTGACGATCTCGCTCAACAGGCTCATGTTCCCCTACATCTTCTTCATCGCGTTGTCCGCGATCCTGTCGGGCATCCTGAACGGGCTCGAGGTGTTCGCTCTCCCGGCGTTTACTCCCGTCCTGCTCAATCTGGCGATCATCGTCTGCGCCTGGACCCTGCGGAACAGCTTTTCCGATCCCTCCTATGGCTTCGCCGTGGGCGTTCTCGTGGGAGGCTTCCTCCAGCTCGTGGTTCAGATCCCCACGCTGCACCGTCTCGGGGTGAGTCTGCGTCCTCCCGCGAGCGTCGATGTCGCGGGGCTGAAGGAGGTGTTCCGGCTCATCCTGCCGCGCGTGTTCGGGGTCGGCATCATCCAGGTGAACCTGGTCATCGACTCGCAGTTCGCGACGTCGCTCCAGAGCGGGAGCGTCTCGTTCCTCTACTACGCCAACCGCGTCACCGAGCTGACCCTCGGAATCTTCGCCATCAGCCTGTCGACGGTGATCCTGCCGACCCTGTCGCGCGCGACGGCGGACGGGGATCGGGAGAAGGTCCGCGGCCTGCTGTCGACGGCGATGCGGCTGCTGCTCTTCGTGACGGTGCCCGCGACGCTGGGCCTGATCATCCTGCGCGTGCCGATCATCCACGTTCTGTTCGAGAGGGGACGGTTCACCCGGGAGGACACCTTCCTGACGGCGAGCGCTCTGGCCTACTACGCCATCGGGCTCCTGCCGTTCGCGGCGGTGAACGTCCAGGCGACGGCGTTCTACGCGCACCGGGACACGCGCACGCCCGTGAAGGTGGGGGCCCTGACGTTCTTCCTGCACCTGGGGCTGAACTATGCCCTGCGCGGCCCCATGAGGCACAGCGGCATCGCCCTGTCCACTTCCATCTCCGCCCTGGCGGACAGCGCCCTGCTCGCGTGGATGCTGCGCGCCCGGGCGGGTGAGTATCTGGACGGCCCCGTGGCGCGCTCGACGTGGCACACGCTTGTCGCGGCGGGAA
>DATFVU010000106.1:0-2009 GCA_035260145.1 Candidatus Polarisedimenticolia bacterium
GATCGCCTCCTGCGCCCTCGCCCCCTGCCCGGCCGCCGCCCCGGCTCCCGGAAGGCGCAAGGACATCCTCTATTACAACTGGTCCGGGACTCCGACCGGTGACGACGATACGTGCCCGGCGATCCTGGGCGGCAGCGGCCACGGCACGCACACCTCCGGGACGATCGCCGGCGACACGGCGGGCTACGCCGACTGCGCCGGATTCACAACACCGGGGCGCAACGGAGGGGACGGCCTGGCGCCCGGCGCCAAGCTGATGGTCCAGGAGATGGGGGACGGATTCGAGTACCTGAACGACCGCGGCGGAACGCTCTGGAACCTCGCGGACGTGGCGTTCAGGAGCGGAGCCTCGATCCATTCCGACTCGTGGGGTGGTGGGTGCTACGACATCTTCGGGAGCTGCATCCCCGGCTGCACCATCCCCTACGACTCGTTCGCGCGCGACGCCGACCTCGCGATGTGGACGTACCCCGATCTGCTGCTGGTCATCGCGGCGGGGAACGCCGGACAGTTCTGCCCGACGCCGATCCAGGTCGTCACGCCGGCCAACGCCAAGAGCCCGATCTCCGTCGGCTCGCTCGGCCATGGCGCCGCCGGCACCGTCTCCGACTTTTCGAGCCGCGGCCCGGTCGAGGATGGGCGGCTGAAGCCGACGCTCGCGGCCCAGGGGGAATCGACGGTGTCGGCCGCATCCGATGCCGACGCCTCGACGAACAACTGCGACACCTGCTCCCTCGACGGCACTTCGATGGCGGCGCCGACGATCGCCGGCCTCGCCGCCCTGGTGCGCGAGTACTATGCCGCGGGGTTCTACGCGGCGGGGGCGCGCGCCCCCTCGCAGGGATTTCAGCCCTCGGCGGCGCTCGTCAAGGCAACCCTGATCGACGGCGCCGTCCCCCTCGGAGCGGCCTCCCCTTCGCCCGATTTCGACTCGGGCTACGGGCGCGTGCAGCTCGACCGCACGCTGGCGTTCACCGGCGGCCCGTTCACCCTGAGGGTGGACGATCACCGCCAGGGGATCACGACGGGAAGTGCCGTCGCCCACGCTTATGACGTCGCGGGCGGCACGCCCTTCCGCGCCACCCTCGTCTGGACCGACTACCCCGGCGCGCTCAACGCGGCACGCGCCCGGGTCAACGAGCTGAAGCTGGAGGTGATCGATCCGGCCGGACACGTCTGGTTCCAGACGCTCGATCCTGCGACCGGCGCGCCCGTTCCCACGATGAATGCGTCCGATCCGCACGACGGCCTGAACGTCGAGGAGAGACTGGTGTTCGAGGCCCCCACCCCCGGCCGCTGGGCCGTGCGCGTGATCGGCGTGGACGTTCCCTGGGGCCCGCAGCCGTTCGCCCTCGTCGTCCGAGGCGCGCTCACCGACTGCCCCGCCCCGGCGGCGCCCGGCGCGCCGACGCTCGCGACCCCGGCCGAGCATCAGGTCTCGATCTCCTGGACCGCCGTGCCCGGCGCCGCCGCCTACAACGTGTACCGCAGCCTCGGCGCCTGTCCGGGGAGCCCCTGGGTGCCGGTGGCCAGCGGTGTGACCGGAACCTCCTACCTCGACAGCGGGATGTCGGGTGGGACCGCTTGGAGCTATTACGTGGCCGCCGCCTCCGACGCGGCGGCGCGCTGCGAGTCGGCCCCTTCCTCCTGCTCCTCCATCACGCCCACAGGCGACTGCACGATCGCGAGCCGCTTCTCAGGAATCCGGGGAGCGGCCAGCCCCGGAACGAGCGACTGCACCGTGATGCTGTCATGGGACCCGACGACTCCCTTCTGCGGAACGGACGTGCGCTACAACCTCTACCGGAGCACCAATCCGGCATTCGCTCCCGGCGCCTCCAGCCGGATCGCGCGCTGCGTTGTTGGAACCACGTACACCGATTCCGCCGACCTGGCGAGCGGCGCCACTTACTACTACCTGGCGCGCGCGGAGGACGGGACGAGTGGCCACGGCGGCCCCTGCCGCGGCGGGAACGAGGACGGGAACACGGTCCGCCTGAGCGCGGCAC
>DATFVU010000107.1:0-2871 GCA_035260145.1 Candidatus Polarisedimenticolia bacterium
CTCCCGGAGAAAGAGGCGGACCTCGGACTCTGTCGTGTGCGCGCCGAAGAATATCACCGAATGATTCCGGAGGAAAGTCCAGGATCCGCGATCGGCGCGGCTTCCCGCGGATCTCGCCCCTACGCGTCGGGGCGCAGCCGCAGGCCTCTCGGGATGATCAGGCGCCCCGCGCCGGCGAATGCCGCCTGGACCAGCAGGGCGAGGAGTGCTGCGGGCACGGCTCCTTCGAGGATCAGGTCCAGGTCGTCCAGACGGATCCCCGTGAGGATCGGCTGTCCCAGGCCTCCCGCTCCGATCAGCGCCCCGAGCGTCGCGGTGCCGACGTTGATGACGGCGGACGTCTGGATGCCGGCCATGATCGACGGCGAGGCGAGGGGGAGCTCTATCGTAAGCAATCGGGCCCAGGACGACAGTCCCAGCACGTCGGCCGACTCGAGCAGTGCTGTGGGAATCTCGTTCAGGCCGATCACGGTGTTTCTGACGATGGGCAGGACGCTGTAGAGAAAGAGTGCCGTGACCGCCGGGAGCGTCCCGATGCCGAGCAGCGGGATCATGAGGACGAGGAGCGCCAGCGAGGGAATCGTCTGAACGACCCCGGCCACGGCCAGGAGGACCGCCCCGAATGCCCTGCGCCGGGCGGCGACGACGCCCAGGGGAACGGCGACGAGGATCGCGACGCTCAAGGACGCGGCCACGAGTGCGATGTGCTCGGCGACGTAGCGGCCGATGCGCCGCGCCCTGCCCTCCCGTCCGGGCCCTCCTTCCATCCCGAGGGCCGTGGCGAGGAAACCGGCCGCCACGACCGGTTCGGGGACGCGGTCCATCTTGGCGCGCGCGTTGAGACGCTGCATGTCACCGGCGGCGATGCGCCCTTCGAGGACCGCGAGCGACCCCAGGGCGGAAGCGGAGCGCTCCGGCAGATCCAGTCGATAGAGGAGCACGGCCCGGTACCTGGGGAAGTGACCCAGGTCGTCCTCGAGGACTCTCAGGTGGTAATAGGGAATCTCGGCGTCGGTGGTGTACAGGTCGATGGCGTCCACGTCGCCGGCCGCCAGGGCGCGGTAGGCCAGATCGTGATCGAGGGACCTCACTGCGGTCTGCGGCAGCCCGTAGATCTCTCGGACGCTCGGCCAGCCGTCGCGCCGGTTCAGGAATTCCTCGCTGAAGGCGAGTCGCAGCTGCGGGAGGCCGCGGAGGTCGGAGATGCGCGTCACGTGAAGCCGCGCCGCGTCCGCCTCCTTCATTCCCAGCGCGTAACTGTCGTCGAATCCGAGGACGCCGCTCATCCCCACACCTTGCGCGGCGAGGGTCCGCCTCAGGGACTCGTCATCGGCGTCGGAGGCGGCCACGCGCAGGATGTCCTCGCGGATCGTCCCGGTGTACTCGGGGTACAGATCGATCTCCCCCGCCAGGAGCGCGTGCCAGAGAACCTGCGTCCCTCCCAGCTGCGCCCGGTGTTCGGCCCGCGTGCCGGTGCTGCGCAGCACCTGCGTGACGATCTCGCCGAGCACCACCGACTCGGTGAACTTCTTGGAGCCGACCCGCACCTCGGGCACGGGGCCGCGGCAGGCCGTGCCCCACGGCGCCAGGGCGAGCGCCGCGAGCAGGACGGCCGGGCCGCGGCTCCGACGCGTCATCGCGGCGCTCCGGGCCGGCTCTGGGCGCGGACGAACCGTGTGACGAACTCCTCGGCGGGCCTGTCGATGAGATCCCTCAGCGGGCCCTGCTGCACGACGGCTCCGTCTCTCAGGAGGACCACCCGGTCGGCGAAAAACTCCGCCTCCACGAGATCGTGCGTCACCAGCACCACCGTCTGTCCGAGAAGCCTGAAGATCTCCCGGAGGTCTGTCCGCAGCTCCGCCCGGATCATCGGATCGAGCGCGCCGAGCGGTTCGTCGAGGAGGAGCAGCTCGGGGCCGAGCATGAGGGCGCGCATCAGGCTGACACGCTGGCGCTGGCCCCCGGACAGCTGGGTGGGGAACCGGGCCATCCCGTCGCGCGGAAAGTGGGTCAGCTCGATCAGCTCGTCGAGACGGCGCCCGATCCGCCCGGCCTCCCAGCCGAAGTAGCGCGCCGCGAGCGTGACGTTCGCCGCCGCCGTCAGGTGCGGGAAGAGCCCGCCCTCCTGGATCACGTAGCCGATGCGCCGCCGCAGCGGCCCCAGCGTGCGCGGCGTCAGGGGCTGCCCCCACAGGAGCACCTCCCCCGCGCTCGGCCGCGACAGGCCGGTCAGGAGACGCAGCAGCGTCGACTTGCCGGATCCGGTGGGACCGAGGAGGACGCTGACCCCCGTGCCCAGCGACAGCGTTGTCGCCTTCAGTGCCTCGACGGCGCCGTGGCGCTTCGCGACGCCGCGCAGCTCGACGGGAGTGTCGACGGGAGGAGTCAGGCGGGCAGTCTCCCCTTGAGATTTTCAGCCCTGAACGGGCCGGGCTCGGCGATCAGCCGCCGGGCCGCGTCGACCTGCTCCCAGACGTTCCACAACAGCACGCCCCTCACCCGGCCGCCGCGCAGGTAATAGACGACACCCTCATGGAAGGGATCCTTCCAGTCCGCCACCGTCTCCAGGCGCGGGTCCACCTCGCCGACCGCTTCGTATCCCAGCTCGAAGAGATCCGAGTAGAAGAACGGGAGATGGTCGTAGGACACCGTCTCCCCCGCCATGGCGCGCCCCGCCATGCCGCCCATCGAGTTGGCATTGTCCTCGTGCTCGACGCGCAGCCACTGATCCAGGAGCGGGTTGTGGAAGCTGGCGACGTCCCCCGCCGCGAAGATGTCCGGGCTGCTGGTGCGCAGCGACGCGTCGACCCGAACGCCGTTTTCAACCCGAAGTCCGGCCGCCGCGGCCAATTCGATGTTCGGCTCGACGCC
>DATFVU010000108.1:0-10054 GCA_035260145.1 Candidatus Polarisedimenticolia bacterium
CCGTGGGCGCGCGCGTCGTGGTCCGCTCCGGCGCCCTCAGCCAGATCAAGGAGATTCACGCCGGCTCGTCGCACAACTCTTCGAACGACCCGCGTCTGCTCTACGGCCTCGGGACGGCGACGAGCGTCGATCGCGTCGAGATCCGCTGGCCTCTCGGAAGGGTGCAGGTCCTGAACGATCCGCCGATCGATCGCTACCATACCGTCCGGGAGCCGGAATCGGCGGCGCGCTGACGCCGCCGGTTTTTTCAGGCCGGCTCCAAGGCCCGATCAGGGATTCGGCTGGGCGAGGATTTCCGGACGGGGCGCGACCGGCTTCTTGGGCGCCGGCGTGGGAGACGGCTCCGGAGGGGGCGCGGCGACCAGCTGCGGAGGCGGCGCCTTGTGAGGTCCGGAGGGGTTCTTCAGTTCGGGGTGCTTGGAGTAGTAATAGTCGATCACCCACTGCGGCACGTATCCCCGATCATTGCTCCCCTTTTCCGGAATGATCTTCGTCTCGAACTTGCCGTCGCCGTCCGTGTCCATGATGCCGTACTCGAACGGCGGCTTGCCGTCGGTGTCAATCTGCGCGCCGAACACCCGCCCCTCGATCTCGAACGTCAGGAAGTGCGTGCCGTCCGCCTTGCGGTACCCTTTCAGGATCGTTTCCTTCCCTTCGATCTGCGGCGTCCGGTCCGAGACGCGGATGATCTCTTTGGCGGCCGTCATGAGGTTGGGGAACTTCCATCCCTGCGGATTGATCTTGATCTCGGCCCGCGCGGGCTGGGCTGCGAAAAGCGCGCCCACCAGCGCCGCGCTCAATCCCAACCTCGACCCTCGCGATCGGCCCCGCACCCATGCCCCCTTCGACCCGGACCTCGAAACCCCAAGTATCGAATTATAGAAGCAGTGGGGCCGACTTCCCAATCGCGAGGACCCCGCTCACGCCTCGACCAGGATGTCGTCCCCCTCGAGGCGCACCGCATGACACGCGAGGCCGAGGGCGGCGTTGGTCAGGCATCGGCCGCTCTTCACGTCGTACTGGAACCCGTGCCACGGACAGGTGATGACCTCCGCCTCGAGATCCCCCTCCCCCAGCGGACCTCCCCGATGCGGACAAATGTTTTCGGTGGCGAATACGGTGCCGCCGACGTTGTAGAGGGCCACCGGCTTCCCGGCGACTTCCACGGCCATGGCGGAGCCGGGGGCGAGCTCCCGCAGGGTGGCCACCTTCGTGAATTGCGCCATCTCGGTCCTCCTCGCGACGCGCGCCGCTCTATTCTTCCAGCTCTCCGTCCGGCTGACTGTTGGCCAGAATCGTCTTGTAGTAGGGCAGGAGCTTCTCGTTGTAGACCTGGATGAGGCGGTCGAGCAGATCCGCCGGGTCGCGGCTGTAGACGATGCGGGCCCCCGTCTCCTTCTCGACCAGCTTGACGATGGTCTCCATCCGATCGGCGATACCCCCGGTCCCCTGCAGGATGCCGATGATCTTCCCCTCGTCGTAGGCGATGGCGAACTCGCCCAGAGTCCCGGAGCGCCCCCCCATGAACACGACCAGATCGCAGGAGCGGATGTTCTCGATCTCGCGTCCCATCAGGCCGCTGCCGGTGTAGACCAGCATGTCGTAATGCGCGTACGGCGAGTGGTACTTGATGCAGTGCTCCTCGAAGTTCAGGGCGGGCGAGATCCCGACCACGATCCCCCGGGCGGCCTTCGCGCCCATCACGGCGTAATGCGGCAGGCCCGGGCAGGCCCCGGTGACCAGAACACAGCCGCGCGACGCGATCACGCGTCCCATCTCGGTGGCCATTTTGACCGCCGGTTCGCTCAGCCGCCCTCCGGCAGAGCCCATGACGCCCACGGTAATCTTGAGATAGCGGCGCGCCCGTTCCTCGATCGAATCCTGCACGGTCCCCTCCGACCCTTTGGACAATTCCGCGGCCCTTCCGCGGCGGCGAGTCTAACATTCTTCGCCGCAACCTCGGCATCCCGCGCAAGGCACGTTTGACCCGACCCCACCCTGAGCTTATACTGGCCGGCCTTTGCAGCCGTGGACAGCATCCCCTTGAACAGACACGTCGGCGACCCGCGCTCACGGGCGCGGCTCCTCGCGCTTTGCGGATGCCTGCTTCTGGCCGCCTGCGGCGGGACGCAGAGCCCCGGCCCCGCCATCGGCCCGCATGAGGGGCCGACCCACCCGATGGCCGGGCGGAGAGCCCCCGACTTCGCGGCCCAGGACCCGGCGGGACCCTGGCTTCCTCTGACCAGCCTGAAGGACAAGCCGGTCGCTCTCCTGTTCTTTCGTCCCGGCGCTCCGTTCGCGGCCGACCTGGCCCGGGAGCTGGGTCGCTTGCGCGAGGATGCCTCGTACCGGCCGATCGTTTTTCTCGGGATCGCCCACGATTCGATGGACCGGATCCGGGAGTTCATCAGAACGCAGGGGATCTCCCTGCCGATTCTGCGCGACCCCGGTCCGATCGCACGCTCGTACGAGATCGGCGACGTCCCGACCGTGGTCCTGATCGACGCCGCGGGCGTCGTGCGCTTTCGCCTCGACGGCTACCTGGGCCGGCAGTTCCAGCCTCGCGTGGAGGCCACGGTGGCGGCCCTGCTCCGGATCCGCGACTTCGCGGCCGGGTCGAGCGGCTCCCTGGACGTCGCCTACGCGGCCCACCCCAAAGCCCCGGTCTTCGCCGCCAGGGCTCTCGATGGGCGCCCGGTCGACCTGGCGTCGCTGAAGGGGCATGTCGTCGTCCTGAATTTCTTCGATCAGGAATGCCCGCACTGCATGAAGGACCTGCCCCTTCTGGTGCCGGTCCTGAAGGAATTCCGCGCCCGCGGGGTCGTGGCGATCGGCGTCTCGGCGCGCGATGTCGGAGGGAAGATGCGCCAGTTCCTGCGCGACCAGGGGATCGACTACCCCGTGATCGTCGACCCGGAGCGCGCGATCTTCGCGCGCTACGATTCCACCCGCACCCCCGACACGCTGTTCATCGACACGGACGGCTTCATCCGATTTCGCGAGAGGGGGGATCGCGCCGATCGGGCCGCGGTCACGCGGCTGCAGCTGCGTATTCTCCTCGGCGAGGACGCGGGAACCGTCGCGGCGTCGCTGCCGAAGAATCGCTACTCCGGAGATGGGGTCTGCCGCTCCTGCCACGAGCGCGAGTACGACGACTGGCTCCTCACGCCGCACAGCATCGCCTGGGACAGCCTCGAGAAGGGAGAGAAATGGCGCGATCCGGCGTGCGTCGGATGCCACGTCACCGGCCGGGATCGGACCGGGGGCTTCGCCGACCCCGCCTCGACGGCGCACATGGTGAACGTCCAGTGCGAGGTCTGCCACGGCATCGGCGGCGGCCATCCCGCGGGCGAGATGGCGGCCTTGAGCGATCCCGCCGTCATGAAGAAGGTCTGCGTCACCTGCCACAACGGCAAGTTCGTCCTCAACTTCGATCCGGACACGGCGCTCCACCTCGTGGCCCACCGGGACCACCCCGACATGGACAAGCTGTTCAAGTACAGCGACGACCAGCGCCGTCGTCTGGAGGCGATCAACACCCGCCGCCTGGAAAAGTTCCGATCGGGGGTGGCCTACGTCGGCGCCGACGCCTGTCGCGATTGCCACGCGGAGGAATACGACCAGTGGAGCCGCACCCGCCATGCCGCGGCGTTCGCGGCGATCCTCCAGGCGGAGCGGGGGCGCGATCCGCTGTGCACGCCCTGTCACACGACGGGACAGGGACACAAGGGCGGCTTCGGCGACGAGACGGCGGCGAAGGGCGTTCCGATGACCAACGTGCAGTGCGAGGTCTGCCACGGTCCCGGGGACGACCACCTCAAAGCACCCGCCGCCCTGAAGAAGGCCACCATCTACGGCATCACCGATCAGTGCTCGTTCTGCATCATCCAGGGGGTCTGCGCCACCTGCCACGACGCGAAGAACGACCCGCATTTCGACATCGAGAAGGCGCTTCCCCTGGTGACGCACCGCAAGGCGGAGTCGTCATCCCGGTCCGCCGCCCGGTGAGCGTCGCCGGCGAGGCGTCGATCGCGGCCCCCGCGACGATCCCGCGGAGCGCCCGCGATCCGCGGCCGGGCTATCTGGCCGCCGCGGCCTGCACGGTGCTCTGGGGCTCCAACTACTCGATCGCCAAGCGCGCCCTCCTCGAGATCCATCCGCTGGCGATCGCCTTCGCCCGGGCCGCCGCCGGCGTGACCTTCTTCGCCCTGCTCTTCCTGGCGCGGCGCGACCGGCGGCGCCTCCTCCCCGGCCTCCTGCGCGCGGCCCCCCTCGGTCTTCTGGGAATCTTCGGCAACCAGCTGCTGTTCATGACCGGGCTCCAGAGAACCAGCGCGGCCCATTCCGCCATCTTGATCGGGATGCTCCCCGTGTTCGTGCTGCTGATCTCCGCCGCCGGCGGGCAGGAACGCATCCGCCCGCTGAAGCTCGCGGGGATCCTGACGGCGTTCGCGGGCGTCTGTCTGATCGCACTGGAGCACGGGGTGGGTCTCGAGGTCGCCTCGCTTCAAGGTGATCTCTTGACCCTTTTCGCCGTGCTGTCGTTCGCCGGCTACACCGTGGCCGGCAAGCCGGTGCTGCGCGACCTGGGGCCCATCGACGCCACCGGCTGCGCCTTTCTCACGGGCGGGTCGGCCATCCTGCTCGTGACGGCGCCCGCCGCGGCGCGCCAGGACTGGCGATCCGTGTCGCCGCGCGGTCTTCTGTGTCTCGCGGCGGTGATGCTCCTGTCGACGATCGCGGCCTACCTTCTCTATTATTTCGCCGTGTCGCGGCTCGAACCCTCCAAGGTCGCCGCCTTCATGTATCTGCAGCCTCTGGTCGCAACACTCATCGCCTTCTTCGTGGCGGGCGAGCGTTTCAGCGCCGTGTTTCTCTGCGGCGGCGCTATGGTCCTTGCGGGCGTCCTGCTGGCGGAGCGCGGCTGAGGCCGAAGGCGCGTGGTATCATCCCGCCTCGCATGACGCGGAGACCCGCCGAGCATGGCGCGCTTCAGCCGATGGTCGTCGGTCGCCCTGATGGCTCTCGCCGCCGGCTCGCTTGCCTGCGGGGCCGGGCGGCCGCCTGAGATGCCCGCCGACCTGATCCTGATCAACGGCGCCGTCGTCACCCTCGACCCGACAAGGCCCGAGGCCCGGGCCGTCGCCGTGCGCGGCGAAACGATCGCGGCGGTCGGAAGCGACGACGAGATCGCCCGGCTGGCCGGCCCGTCCACCCGGCGCATCGACCTGCGCGGGGCGATGGTCGTCCCCGGCCTCGTCGACGCGCACGGACACGTGCGCTCCCTGGGCGAGGAGCTGGCGAATCTGGATCTGCACGGAGTCGCGAGCGTCGAAGAGGTGGCGCGCATGGTGCGGGAGCGCGACAAGACCCTTCCGGAAGGGGCCTGGATCACGGGCCACGGCTGGGACCAGAACCTGTGGCCGGGGAAAGCGTTCCCCGATCATCGCCCCCTGACCGCCGCCGCCCCCGGCCGCCCGGTGTGGCTCAGCCGGGTGGACGGACACGCCTCCTGGGCCAATCTCAAGGCGATGCAAGCCGCCGGCATCACCCGCAAGAGCGCGGATCCGGCGGGCGGACGAATCGAGCGGGACGCCCGGGGCGATCCGACCGGGGTGTTCGTCGACAACGCCCAGGACCTGGTGGAGAAGGCGCGGCCGCAGGCAACACGCGCCCAGATCAAGGAATGGCTGGGATTGTCGCTGCAGCGCCTGGCCGAGGGGGGACTGACGGAGATCCACGACGCCGCGGTCAGTCCCGAGGACGTGGACGCCTACCGCGAGCTGGCCGACGAGGGGCGCCTGCCGCTGCGCGTTTATCTGATGTGGAACGGCATCGGCAAATCGGTGCCCGATCCCCTCCTCGAGCGTCCCACCTTCGTGAACTACAAGAACCGCGTGACGCTGCGGGCCGTCAAGCTGATGGTGGACGGCGCGATGGGCTCGCGCGGCGCCGTGTTTCTCGCGGACTACTCCGACGACAAGGGGAACCACGGTCTGTTCGTGACCCCGCCCGAGGAGCTGGAAAGGCGCGCCACCCTCGCGATGCGCAAGGGGTACCAGGTCTGCACCCACGCCATCGGCGATCGCGGCATCCGGGTGACCATCGACGCCTACGAGAAGGCGCTCGCCGCCGTGAAGCCGCCCGACCCCCGCCCCCGCATCGAGCACCTGCAATGCGTGGCGCGCCAGGACGTGGCCCGCCTCAAGCCGCTCGGGATCATCGCCTCGATGCAGCCGAGCCACGCCACGAGCGACATGTACTGGGCCGAGGATCGGATCGGCAAGGAGCGCGGCGAGGGGCTGTACGCCTGGCGCTGGGTGCTCGACTCGGGCGTGGTGATCGCCGCCGGCTCCGACTTTCCCGTCGATCCCGAGAAGCCGCTCATCGGCCTGCACAGCGCCGTGACCCGGCAGGATCTGAAGAACTGGCCCGCCGGCGGCTGGCACCCCGATCAGAAGATGACGCTCGAGGAGGCTCTGCGCGCCTATACCGCGGGGGCCGCCTACGCCGCCTACGAAGAGGACCACAAGGGGAAAATTGCTCCCGACTATTGGGCCGATTTGACCGTCATCGGCAAAGATCTCCGGGCGATTCCTCCCGAGGAGATCGCCAACGCCGGAATCGACTTCACGATCGTCGGCGGCGCCGTCGTCTACGAGAAGCGCTAGATCCCCGGACATCGGCAGGCATCAAACGAACGAGACGGTCCGCATCGAGCGCGCCGAGCGCCGGCACGACGCGCGCCGCACCGGCCCGCCTGAGTGTTCCCGCCGAGAAGGTGCTCGTCACGCCGACCACAGTGAGCCCCGCGTCCCGAGCGGCCCGCACCCCTCCCGGTGAATCCTCGATCGCCACGCAGCCGCGTCCGCTCCTCAACCCGAGCCGGCGCATCGCTAGCCGATAGCCGTCGGGCCAGGGCTTGGGACGCTTCACGTCCTCGGCGGTCACGACAGCGCCGAACAGGCGCTGGAGCCCCGCCCGTCTCAGCGCCTCCGCAACCTCCGATCGGATCGCCCCGGAGACGATGGCGATCGGTACGACGCGAGCCGCGGCCCGGATCAGGCGAACTGAGCGCCGGTCGATGCGCAGCCGGCGCACCAGCCACCGATAGGTTTGTCTCTTCCGGCGCAGAACTGTCTCGAACGAAGCCTGCCTGATCCCTGCGTCGCGCAGCATTGCCCGAAGCGCGGTCCTGTCGTCGAACACGAGATAGCGCGTGTTGTAGACCGCCCGGCCGAGTCGGATGCCGAGCGGCCTCAGGATCTCCCGAAAGGCGCGCCAGTGATAGGCCTCGTCTTCGAGCAACACGCCGTTGAAATCGAACAGGACGGCCCGGGGAGCCGTCACCGTCGGCAAGCGTGCGCGACGATCAGTTGCATCCCACCGTTCGGATCGAGTCGACACCGGCGATCGATGCTCCGGCCGTCGTCTTTCCGCTGAGGACGCCCGCGATGTCCCCGCACGCGATGCCGGTCGAAGGACCGCTGAATTTGAGGACCAGGTCCAAGTCCCCGTCTCCATCGGCATCCTCCAGACTGGATTGCAACGGCGATGCCTCCGTGCCATTCTCGCCGAACCGGACCGATGTCGGATCCACGCCGGCGGCATCGAACGAGTCGGTCGTCAGAACGGCGACGCGGATCGCCCCTCCGCTTCTGGGGTTGATGGTATTCGGGAAGACTCCGGGCTTGACGTCGATGCCGACCAGTCCCGGTCCACACAGGAGCGCGCCGCCGAACGGGCCGGCCTCCCCGATGTCGCTCGAGAGGAAGCCGCCCGCGGATCCGAAGTCAACCGAATCGGGGACCCGCTCGTTCGCCCCGAAGCTGCCGCCGAACGCCGACTCGACGGCGTAATGGAACGACGCGTCCTCGGAGACCAGTGCGAGCGGAAAGACCAGGCGGAACTCATTGTCTGCCTGATCGAACCAAAGCTGTGAAACGACCTGCAGCCCCCGGACATTGCCGAACAGGGAGTGTCCGCACTGGTAGATGGCGCCCAGGCGACCATCGAGCGTGAAGCCCCGATCGGCGCCCAGGAAGGTGCTGAAGCCACAGGCGCTTCCCGTCGCGGCGTTCCGATCCGTGTCGATGCACCAGGTCATGAAGTGGGTAGCGGTGGTCGGGAACGGTGGTGCGGAAAATCGAACGCGAAAATCGACCAGGCCCCCGAAGACCGAGGTCGATCCGGAGATGATGTCCGCGTTCGGCAGGGTCACGTCACCCGCCGGATCGGTCCACGTGTCCGCCGCGGCATTCACGGCCGTCATCATACTCAACGCGGCCAGAAGCGCGAGGCAGGTGATCCATCCGACACGGCTGTCATCCATCATGGGATTCTCCTTTCGCCCGCACCATTTACGACCATCCGGCCGGGACGGAACTCGCCTCCGGCAATCCCTGCTGCTTGGGGGCAGCACGCCGATTGACTCTGCCCGTAGATTCGCTTATTTTACACGTCAGGAGATCACCTGATTCCCGCTCCGCACGGGCGCGCGGGAGGACGGCGACGCGCGTGCTACCATGACGGACATAGCAATGACGACGAAGATGCCGACAGATCGCTTCCACCCGGCCGTGGCCGCCTGGTTCAGGCGACAGTTCCCGGACGGACCCACGGAATCGCAGCTCCGCGCCTGGCCCTCCATCCTGGACGGCCGTTCGACCCTGATCGCCGCCCCCACCGGCTCGGGCAAGACCCTCGCCGCCTTCCTGGCGGCCATCGACGGCCTGGTGCATCAGGCGGTCGAAGGACGCCTGGAAGACGCAACGCAGGTGGTCTACGTCTCCCCGCTGAAGGCGCTGTCGAACGACATCCAGGTGAACCTGCAGGCTCCTTTGGCCGGCATCCGCGACGAGCTCGCCGCCCGAGGTCTCCGCGACCTCGCGGACATCCGGACGCTGGTGCGCACCGGCGACACCCCGGCGAAGGATCGCGCGGCGATGGTCCGCCGGCCGCCGCACATCCTGGTGACCACCCCCGAGTCGCTCTACATCCTCCTGACGAGTGAGCGCGGGCGGGCCATGCTGCGCACCACGCGCGCCGTGATCGTGGACGAGATCCATGCCCTCATCGACGACCGGCGCGGCTCGCACCTGGCGCTGTCGCTGGAGCGCCTGGAGGCCCTCGCGGCCGAGGCGCGCGTCGGGCACGCGACGCCGGGCGCCGACGGAAGACCGACCGGGCCCCTGATCCGCATCGGCTGCTCGGCGACGCAGCGTCCCATCGAGGAGGCGGCGCGCTTTCTCGTGGGCGCGGGCGGACTCGAACCGGACGGCGCTCCGCGCTGCCACATCGTCGACACCGGCCACGCGCGCGCTCTCGATCTGAGGCTGGAGGTCCCCCGCTCTCCCCTGCAGGCCGTGATGTCGAACGAGGTCTGGGAGGAGGTCTACGATCGGCTGGCGGCGCTCATCGAAGAGCACCGCACCACGCTCGTCTTCGTCAACACGCGCCGGCTGGCCGAGAGGCTCAGCCGGCAGCTGAGCGACCGTCTCGGCGCCGACCGCGTCACCGCGCACCACGGCAGCATGTCGAAACAGCACCGCCTCGACGCCGAGCGGCGCCTGAAGAGCGGCGGGCTGCGCGCCCTGGTCGCCACGGCGTCCCTGGAGCTCGGCATCGACATCGGCTCGGTGGATCTGGTCTGCCAGATCGGCACGACGCGCTCGATCGCGACGCTCCTGCAGCGGGTCGGGCGCTCGGGGCACTCGGTGGGCGGCTTCCCGATCGGACGGCTGTTCCCGCTGACCCGCGACGAGCTCGTCGAGTGCACAGCACTCCTCGATTCGGTGCGACGCGGCGAGCTCGATCGCCTGTCGATACCCGAGGCGCCCCTCGACGTCCTGGCGCAGCAGATCGTGGCGGCCGTGGCATGCCAGGAGTGGGGCGCCGACGACCTGTTCCTGATGGCGCGCTGCGCCTACCCCTACCGCTCGCTCACGCGGGAGCGGTTCGACGCCGTCCTGAAGATGCTCGCCGAGGGTTTTTCGCTGAAGCGCGGCCGGCGGGCCGCTTTCCTGTTCCACGACAGGGGCCATGGGCGGCTGCG
>DATFVU010000109.1:0-3886 GCA_035260145.1 Candidatus Polarisedimenticolia bacterium
TGAACGACTCGGCCGGCTTCCCCTTGTGGGCGCCCTTCATGAAGTTGATCCAGATCGGCAGCGCGGCCCGCGCGCCCGTCTCCCCCTCTCCCAGCGATTTCTTCTGGTCGAAGCCGACCCAGACGCCGGCCACGAGCGACGGGCTGAACCCGACGAACCAGGCGTCGGCCAGATCGTCCGTCGTTCCGGTCTTGCCGGCCACGGGGCGGTTCAGCTCGCGGTCCGCCTGGGCCCCGGTTCCGCTCTCGGTCACGCCTTCGAGCAGGTAGGTCATGAGGTAGGCGATGTCCGCCCGCAACACTTCGATCACCTTCGGCTTGGACTCCTCGCGCATCGTCCCCTCCCGGTCGGCCACGTAGCGGATGAAATGCGGCTCGACGCGCACGCCCTGATTCGGAAAGATCGAGTAGGCGGTGGTCAGATCGAGGAGAGACACCTCCATCGTTCCGAGCGCCATCGACGGATAGGGGCGCAGGGGGCTCGAGATCCCCATCTTGCGGGCGGTTTCGATCGTCTTGGAATACCCCACCTGGTTCAGAAGCTTGACCGCCACGATGTTGCGCGACTCCTCCATGGCGGCCCGCAGCGTGGTGACGCCGTAGTATTTCCGATAGTAGTTGGAGGGCTGATACTCGTCGCCGGTGGCCGGATCCCTGAACACCAGCGGCTCGTCGAACACCGTGTCCGCCAGCGTGTTCCCGGAGTCCAGGGCCGTGGTGTAGACGAACGGTTTGAAGGCCGATCCGGCCTGCCGGTACGATTGCATGGAGCGGTCGAATTCGCTGCGGTTGAAATCATACCCGCCGACGAGCGCCTTGATCTCGCCGGTCTCGGGGTCGATCGCCAGGAGCGCCCCTTCGACCAGGGGCTCCTGATCGAGCTTGACCTTGATCTCCTTCTTCGGCTCGTCGATCGAGACCACCAGGAAAGGCGCGACATCCCCGACTTTCAGGACCTGGTTCGGGATCGTCTTCTGGGTCCAATCGATCCCCTCGGCCCCGAAGTGCGCCGTGTAGTCTCCCAGCTTGACCGCCGCCGACTTGCGCGTCACCTCCGTCACCACGCCCCAGCGCAGCCTCCCGACGATGGGCGGCTTGCTCCAGGAGTCATGCTTGAAGGTCGCGATGTCGCCGCCGTTCTTCAGGACGTTCTCCGTGATCGGCCGCAGTCCCTGCCGCTTGTCGAGCGTCCGCAGCCCCTCGAAGACCGCCTGGTTCGCCGCCTTCTGCATGGCGGTGTCGAGGGTGGTGTGGACCTCCAGGCCCTGCTCGTACAGGGTGACCTCGCCGTACTTCGCGTCGAGATAGCGCCGCACCTCTTCCACGAAATAGGGCGCGATGTTGTCCTCCTCGGGCAGCTTGGCGACGCTGATCGGCGTGGCGATCGCCTGATCGGCCGCCGGCCGCTCGAGCTTCTTCTCCTCCACCATGCGGTTCAGGACGAGGTCGCGCCGCGTCCGCGCCTTGTCGGGAGAGCGCAGCGGAGAATACGATTCGGGGCGCTGCACCAGGCCCGCCAGCAGGGCCGACTCCGGCAGATTCATCTCCTTCGCCGGCTTGCCGAAGTAGTACTGCGCGGCGGCCTCGATGCCGTAGCGTCCGTGTCCCATATAGACCTGATTGCAGTAGAAGGCGAGGATCTCCTGCTTGGTGAACGCCTTCTCGATCTGCACCGCCAGCACCATCTCCTGGAGCTTGCGGCGGATGGTCTTCTCGGGCTTGAGGAACAGCGAGCGCGCCAGCTGCTGCGTGATCGTGCTGCCGCCCTGCGCCTTCTTGAGCCGGACGATGTCCGTTATGATCGCCCGCGCGATGCCCCACGGATCGATGCCGAAGTGGGTGTAGAAGCGCGAGTCCTCGGTCGAGACCAGGCCGTCCAGGAAGTCCTTGGGGATCTGGTCGAGGCCGACGACGATCCTTTTCTCGGCGCCGAACTGATACAGCACCTGACCATCGGCGCCATAGATGGTCGTGACGACCGGCGGCTTCCAATCCTGAAGGTGCTTGACCTCGGGGATGTCGAAGGTCAGGAAATACCCGATCGCCGACCCAACTCCGGCCGCGATCAGGAGCGCGGAGAGGGCGATGATGCCGAGCTTCTTGGGCGAGCGCCAGAAGGGGGTCTTTGCCGGGGGACCAGCCGAGGACCCGGTCGGGGGCGTGCCCCCCGGGCTCGATGGCGTCCCTCCCGAAGGGGGTCCGACCACCGGGGGACGGCCTGCCGCCGACCCTCCCGTGAGAGGGGAGCCGAACCTCGTCGGTCCCTCCGAGGCTGAATTCCAAGCCCTGCGATCGTCTGTGCTCAAGGGTTCTCTCGCCGCCGAAGGAGCGGCCTAAGTGATTATACAGGAGAAGTTTCCGGCTTTCCCCCTGTCCATCATCATCCCCGCCTTGAACGAAGAAAAGGCGCTGCCGGGCGTTCTGGCCAGTCTCGAGACGCAGGAGGACGATCCCCCGTTCGAGCTGGTCCTGGCCGACGGAGGAAGCGCTGACGCGACGGTTCCCCGCTTCCTCGAGCTGACACGCTCCTGGCCGGTCAGGGGCCGGGCGGCCCGGGCCCTCCGTTGCGCCAGGCCGGGCCGGGCGGCCCAGTTGAATATGGGGGCCCGCGAGGCTGCGGGCAAGGCGCTGCTGTTCCTGCACGCCGACACGTCCCTGCCTCCCGGGGCCACGGGGGCCGTTCTCGGGGCCCTCTCCGACCCGGAGGTGATCGGGGGAGCCTTCCGCCACGCCTACGCCGAGGCCGGACTCATCCTGTCCTGGATTTCTCTCTGGGCCAACTCACGCTCGCGCCTGGGAGGCGTCCACCTCGGCGACCAGGCGATGTTCGCCCGCCGCTCGGATTTCGAAAAGATCGGTGGTTTTCCGGAGGTCCCCCTGTTCGAGGACCTGCGCCTGTCGCGCGCCCTCAGGCTCCGCGGCCGCGTCGTCACCCTGCCGCTCTACGCCGTCACTTCGGCGCGGCGCCTGCGGGAGGCGGGCGCGGTCAGGATGGGACTCCGATACGCCTGGCTGGAGATGCGTCACGCCCTCGGGGCCGACCCGTCCCGACTGAAAGACGATTATCCCGACGTGCGCTAGCTCTGTAGGGCGCGGTAGGTCTGATCCAGGAGGATGCGCGGCGACTCGGTCGTGTTCGTGGTGCCACGGTGCAGGAGGTTTCCGTCCCGCAGCATCGCGTCGCCCCTCCGCATCAGGACCTTGAGGGGGAGTATTTCCGGGAAGGAATGGATGAATTGATGCAGGCGATGGTGGTGCATCCGGTGCGACCCCGGGATCACTTCCATCGGTCCGTTGGAGACCTCGATGTCCACGACCGGCACGTTGAAGGTGAGACGGCTCGGGCGCACGGGACCGGCCGGATCCCCCGTCGATTCCGTGTCGGGATGCCAGACCATCGTATCGGAGTCCTTGCACGGGCACTCCGCCTTGGTGACCCCGTAGCGCCAGCGGCCCAAAACCGCGGTCACCAGCTCTTCGATGACCGGATTGCGGCGAAAGCGGTCGTCGTCGAGCGGACCCTTGAGCTTTTCGATGTAATAGCGGATGTCGAAGCTCATCCGGTTCTCGCCGCGCAGGCTCGTCGTATCGCCGGCCGTCACCCGGGCCAGCTCGCCCCGAACGATCGGCTGCATCTGCTCGAACATTCCTTCCACCAGGTCCAGGGGGAGGAAGTTCCGGAACAGGATGAACCCGTTCAGCTCGAGCTCGTAGAGCCAGGATTCCTTCTGTCCGCTCGGAATCGGCATTCCCGGGCCTCTGTTGATTTGCCGCTATGATAGCCGACAGGGTGGAGGAAGCGCTCCGTGCGCCGCTCAAGAAAAGGACAAATCTTTCTCGACGTCGGCGAAAGCCGGGAGCCGGTTCAGGGAGGGGGGCCCGGTGTC
>DATFVU010000110.1:0-6043 GCA_035260145.1 Candidatus Polarisedimenticolia bacterium
CGATCGGCAGCGGGCTGGTTGTAGCCGAGCCGGCCGCCGCGCAGCCGCTGCTCCTCCAGCCCGCTGCCGATCGCATACCTCGTCGCGATGCCGGCCTCGACGAGAAGGTCGCCGAGCAGCCGGCGATCCTGCAGCGGCGCCCGCCTGTCGCTCACCTCACTCCCCCTCCTGCAGGACCCAGGGCCTCAAACGGTCCTTCTGCTGCAGGACGCGCGCCGCCGCCTCCGCCTCCGAGCGCAGACGGTAGCGGCCGACGCGAACGCGATACACGGTCGCCCCGGCCGAGGAATCCTCGCTCACGGTCGCGGGAAAGCCGCGCGCGGCCAGACGGTCCCGCAGCCGCCGCGCCGCCTGTCCGTCCCTGGTCGCGAGAGCCTGGACGACGAAGGAGCCCGAGGAGACGGGGGCCGAATCGCGCGCAACGCCGCCGTCGCCGCGGGACGCTCCTCCCACCGGCCCGTCGGCGGGTGCTGCGGGGCCTTCCTTTCCCAGCGTCCTGTAGAACGTCAGATCGGGCGGCACCCCGGACATCTGATCCGCGGGCGGGGTCTGCATCCATTCCGCCGCCGGCTCCGGATGGCCGCCGGCCGGCTTGACCGGGCGGCCCGCAAGGCGTGACAGACCGACCAGCACCACCGCCAGAAGAATGACCTGCAGGACCAGCCTCCTGACGGAGCCCGGCCCGGTCAACGCTTCCCTCCCATCGCCTCGAGCGCCTCGGAGTCCGCCTCGGAGACGCCGATGGAGTTCTTGCCCGACAGCTTGACCTTCTGCATCGCCTTGTCGGCGCACTTGATCAGCCCGAGACTCGTGCGCGCGTGATCCGGATAGGCGGCCACCCCGAACGAGGCCGTCAGCGTCATCCCGGGCGTGTCGTCCACCAGGAACGAGCGGCTCATGAGCGAGACGCGGAGCCGCTCGGACAGCTCGCACGCACCCCTCAGCTCGGTCTCGGGCAGGACCACGCAGAACTCGTCGCCGCCGTAACGGAACAGCTTGTCGCTGCCCCGAATCTCGCTCACGAGCCTGCGCGATACCTCGCGCAGGGCCTTGCTTCCCATGGCGTGCCCGTAGCGATTGTTGATCTCCTTGAGACTGTCCATGTCGAGGAAGATGAGCGACAGCGAGGTCCGGTAGCGGTGCGCCCGGTACACCTCCTCGCTCAGGAAGCGATCGAAGTAGCGCCGGTTGTACGATTCGGTCTGATCGTCCTTGATGATCAGCTCGCGGTACCGCTCCACGAGGAGCGCGTTCAGGAGCGCCGGAACCATCTCCGGGACGAGACGGCCGATCCGGTCCAGATCGGCGGGGAGCAGGCCCTCTCCGTCCCGCGCCAGAAGCAGCATCCCCAGGAGGGTTCCCGCCCCCGGAAAGGGCAGCGCCAGGACCTGCAGGATGCCGACCCGGCGCAGGGCCTCCGGTGCCGAGGCCAGAAACGGGGTGAACGTGGCGGACGATCCACCCGTCCCCCGAAGCTCGACGAGGTCGAGCGTCAACAGGCCCTTGCGGCGCGGATCCTCGGCCGGAATATGGGAGGCCTTCAGATGAAAGGTGTCCTGCTCGGGATCGTAGAGATAGAGGAAGGCGGCGGTCGTGCGGCCGACCTCCATGCTCGCCCGGACCAGGGCGTCGCAGACCGTCTGAAGATCGAGCTGGCGGGACACCCCGAGGGCGGCGCGGGCGATCGCCAGGTCCTCTCCCAGCCTGTCGGTGCTCACGGGGCGCCTCCCCGGCGGGTCCGGGAGCCGTTCACGCCAGCTTCTTCTTGAACGCGTCCAGGATATCGATCGGGACCGGGAAGATGATGGTGGAGTTCTTCTCGGTGGCGATCTCGGTCAGGGTCTGCAGATAACGCAGCTGCAGGGTCGTGGTGTTGGCGGAGATCACTTCCGCCGCCTTGGCCAGCTGGGACGACGCCTGGAACTCTCCCTCGGCGTGGATGATCTTGGCCCGCTTCTCGCGTTCCGCCTCGGCCTGCTTGGCGATGGCGCGCTGCATCTCCGCCGGCAGGTCCACGTGTTTCACCTCGACCATCGAGACCTTGACGCCCCACGGATCGGTGTGCCGGTCGAGGATCTGCTGCAGCTCGGCGTTCAGTCTCTCTCTCTGGCTCAGCAGGTCGTCCAGCTCCACCTGCCCGAGGACGGCCCGCAGGGTCGTCTGCGCCAGCTGCGACGTCGCGTAGTGATACTGCTCCACCTCGACCACGGCCCGCTTCGGGTCGAGCACCCGGTAGTACACCACGGCGTTGACCTTGACCGAGACGTTGTCCCGCGTGATCACGTCCTGGGGCGGCACGTCGTGCACCACGGTGCGCAGCGACACCCGGATCATCCGGTCGATCGGAAAGAACACGAAGGCGATCCCCGGACCCTTCGCCCTGTCCAGGAGGCGTCCCAGCCGGAACACCACCGCGCGCTCGTATTCGTTGAGGATCTTGATACTCGAGAACAGCCAGAAGGCGATCACGACCACGATGACCATCACACCGGTCATGGAACCTCCTCCACGGATCGCTGCATCGTCAGGGAACCTCCTCCACTTCGAGCATCAGGTCGTTCACGCGGATGACGCGAATCTTCGCTCCCTTCTTGATCGTCCGGGCGGCCCGGGCATTCCAATACTCGCCGTGCACGAACACGCGTCCCTCGGGATCGACGTCGGAGAGGGCGGTGCCGCGCTCTCCCTGGAGGCCGACGTCGCCCGTCGTCGGCTTGTGCCTCAGGCTCCGGACCACCAGGGTCGTCAGGGTCGCCATGATGAGGGCGGCCGAACCCGCGATCGAGACGATCATCCAGCGCGCCGCGCCCAGCGACGGCATCCCCGGCTCTGATTTGAACAGCATGAGCGCGCCCAGGACCAGGCAGATCATCCCGCCGATCGTGAGCGTCCCGTAGCTCGGCACCTTCAGCTCGAGCAGGAACATCACGAGTCCCGTCACCACCAGGGCGACCCCGCCCCAGTTCACCGGCAGGATCTGCGACACCAGCGCGAACAGGAGGAGGCTGATGGCCCCGATGACCCCCGGCGCGATCATCCCCGGATGGGTGAACTCGATGTAGAGCCCCACCACGCCGGCGAGCAGCAGGATGAGCGCGATGGTGGGGTCGGCGAGATAGGAGAGAAGCCGGTCGCGCAGGGAGATGTCCAGGGGTTCGATGCGGGCGCCGCGAAGGTGAAGGGTCGTGGAGGTCCCATCGAAACGGCGGATCGTCTTACCGTCCAGCACCGAAAGGATCTCGTTTTCGTCGCGGCAGATGTAATCGATCAGCCGGAGCTTCAAGGCCTCCTTCTCCGTGAAGGCGCTGCTCTTGCGCACCGCGTCCTCCGCCACCTTCTCGTTGCGGCCGCGGTTGTTCGCGAGGCTGCGGGCGTAGGCGGCCAGGTCGTTCTCGATCTTCGCCATCATCGGCGAGTCCTTGGGCAGCTCTCCGACCGCGAGCACGGGATGGGCGGCGCCGAAGCGCGTGCCCGGGGCCATGACGGCGACGTCCGCCGCGATGGTGATGAAGAAGCCGGCCGAGGCCGCCTTGCTGCCGTTGACGAACACCACGACGGGAACGCGCGAGGAGGTGATCGCCTTCACGATCTCCTCCATCGAGGTGACCAGTCCGCCCGGCGTGTCAATCTTGATGATGATGAGGCGGGCGCCGCGGTCGTTCGCCGCCTTGATCGCCTCCCGGACCAGGCGCGCGGCGATCGGATGGATCACGCTGTCCAGCACGACGGTGTCGACGACCCCGTCCGGGGCCGGGGCCGGCGGATCGGCCCGCGAGGGCACCGCCCCGCCCGCCGCGATCGCCAGCAGGAGGAGAAGACGGAGGGCGCGTCCGCGTGCGTGTCTCATGCGTTGCGCGCGCCCAGCAGGCGCGCCAGCCGGTCCACCCCGGCGCGGATGCGGTCCGGCGCCAGGGCGTACGACATCCGGACGAAGCCCGGAGCGCCGAACGCCTCCCCGGGCACCGTGGCCACGCCGATCTCGCTCATGAGGCGGCGTGCGAAATCGACCGAGGTGGCGCAGCGCAGCTGAGCCATGGCCTCCTTCACGTTGGGGAAGACGTAGAAGCTTCCAGGCGGAAGCCCGCAGACGATGCCGCGGACCCGGTTGAGCGCGGGGACCAGGTCGTCCCGTCTTTTGCGGTATTCCTCGCGCATGGCCGCGACGGAGTCCTGGGGGCCGGAGAGGGCCTCGACTGCGGCCGCCTGGGAGATGGACGACGTGTGCGTGGCGTCGTGCGACTGGACCTTGCGCAGGGCCTCGATGAGGGGGCGCGGCCCGAGGGCGTACCCCACCCGCCAGCCGGTCATGGCGTAGGTCTTCGAGAGCGAGTTGACCAGGACGAGCCGGTCGCGCAGGCGGGTGCTATGCGACGCGAAGGAGGCGAAGATCCCGGGTCCGTAATGAAAGGTGTCGTACGTCTCGTCCGAGATCAGCCAGGCGCCGGTCCGCTCGGCGAGGGCGGCGAGCCGTTCGATCTCGTCCGCGGGGATCACCGCGCCCGACGGGTTGCACGGCGAATTCACGATGATCGCCTTCAGGTCGCGGTGCGCCTCCAGGTCGCGGGCGCGCGCGATGAATCCGTCCGATTCGCGCGCCTCCACGACCACGGGATGAGCGCCGCACAATTTGACCTGCTCCGGAAACGACACCCAATAGGGGGCGTAGATCGCCACGCGGTCGCCCGGCTCGAACAGGGACATGGCGACGAGGAACAGGACGTTCTTCCCGCCGCAGCCCGTGATCACCTCGTCCGGCCCCCAGGCGGCGCCGTCACGATCCCGGTAGCGGGCGGCGATGGCCCGTCGCAGATCGAGGATTCCTCCGGTGTCGGTGTAGTGCGTGCGGTTGTCGCGGAGCGCATCCACGGCCGCGCGCTTGATGTTCTCGGGCGTGTCGAAGTCGGGCTCTCCCGGCCCGAAATCGATCACGTCCACGCCCTTCTCCTTGAGGGCCTTCGCCTCCATCATGACCGCAAGGGTCGGCGACACGCTGACCGCGGAGAGGCGCTGAGCCAGCCGCACATCCCTGGACGTCATCTGTCGTCTCCTCGCCCGTCACCGCACAGGCGCGGGGCGCTTGCGTCAGCTCCGCGCGGTCGCCGCGAAGCGTTTCTTCAGACGCGACGCGACGTCGGGGGGTACCAGCCCCGTGACATCTCCACCCAGCCGGGCCACTTCCTTCACCAGACGACTGCTCACGTACGAGTAGGCCTCGGACGGCATCATGAACACCGTCTGGATGCCGGGCTCCAGCCGCTGGTTCATCAAGGTCATCTGGAACTCGTATTCGAAATCCGAGAGCGCCCGGAGCCCGCGCACGATCACCTGCGCTCCGCGCGCCCGGGCGAAATCGACCAGGAGGCCGTCGAACGTCTCGACCGAGACGTTCGACCAGCGACCCACCACGGTCTTCAAGATGTCCACGCGCTCATCGAGAGAGAACAGCGGGTCCTTGTCGGCGTTTCTCAGGATGGCGACGACGATCCGGTCGAACAACTTGACGCCCCTCGTAAGAATATCGAGATGGCCGTTGGTGATCGGATCGAACGTGCCGGGATAGACCGCCGTCAGCTTCAATCCCCCGCCTCCGGGCCGGCCGGCGGCCGGCCTCGCGCCCGCATCTCCGCCGCGTGCCGAAGCGCCGCGGCGGTCACCGTCTGACCCGCCAGCATGCGCGCCAGCTCCTGAACCTTCCCCCGGTCGTCCAGGAGCTCCACTTCGACCTCGGTCCGGCCGCGCGCCGCGCGCTTGCGGACGAGAACGTGCCGATCGGCGTGCGAGGCGATCTGCGGCAGGTGCGTCACGCAGATGACCTGATGCCCCCGGGCCAACGCCTTCAGCTTGCGGCCGACGGCCTCGGCGACGGCACCCCCGATACCGGCGTCCACCTCGTCGAACACCAGCGTGCGGGGCTCCGCGTCCTTTCTCAGGACCACCTCGAGCGCCAGCATCACCCGCGACAGCTCGCCGCCCGACGCCACCGACGCGAGGGGCGCCATCGGCTCGCCCGGATTCGCCGACAGAAGGAATTCCACCACGTCGT
>DATFVU010000111.1:0-3336 GCA_035260145.1 Candidatus Polarisedimenticolia bacterium
GTGTTCGTTGCGGCGGGCTTTTCGGATGCTTCGACGGCCACAGGCGCCGCCTCGTCGGTCTGCGGCGCCGCCTCGAACGCCTCTTCGGCCGCCTCGGCCGCCGCCTTCGCCTTCGCGGTCATCTTGCGCGCGGGCTTGTCCTTCGAGGCCTTGCGCGGCGCGGTCTTGTCGCGCCCCGCGGCTTGCTCGCGCCCTGTGGTTTTTTCGCGCCCTGCGGCCTTTTCGCGTCCCGCCTGGGCCCGGAACAGATCCATCTGCACGACCTTCCCTCCCGAACGCCGCGACTTCGGCCCGGGCGGCTTCTTCGCCGCTTCCACTCTCGCCGATCGTGCCTTCTTCGCCAAATCCCCTCCAACGCGCCGAGGAGCCTGGCCCGCCGGGGCGCGGTGCAGGCTCCTTCAGTCCTGAATTGTAGCATCCGGTTCGGGATCATCCGAACAGGAGGAGCGCCTTCCCCAGCGTCGAGGCGATCCCCCACAAAAGCGGCGCGCCCGCCATGATCCATGCGGCCGCGACGATCGCCGGGCGGCCCACCGCCCCCGCCCGCCCTCCCGCGGCAGCGTCGGAGGGGGCGGCCTGCCGCAGCAGCCGCTGCTCCGCCTGAAGCTCCTCCGTCGTCACGTAGAGCCTGTCGGGGACGCGGCGGATGGCGAGGTTGCACAGAAACCCGGCGACAAGAACCCCGGCCATGACGTACATGGTGAGGTCGTACGCGGCCGCCTTCTCGATGCCGCGATCGATCTGGAACTGGCGGATGTAGTTGACCAGTACGGGACCGAGAACGCCGGCGACGGACCAGGCGGTTAAAAGGCGGCCGTGGATGGCGCCGACGAACTGCGTGCCGAAGATGTCGGCGAGATAGGCCGGGATGGTGGCGAAGCCGCCCCCGTACATCGTCAGGATGAGGCAGACGCAGGCGACGAACAGCCCCACGTGGCCGCTTCTGCCGGCGAGCGGAACGCAGGCGTACAGGAGCGCGCCAAGCGTAAAGAAAACGACGTAGGTCCGCTTGCGCCCGAGGAGATCGGAGAGCGACGCCCAGGCGATCCGGCCGCCGATGTTGAAAAGACTCAGAAGACCGACGAACCCCGCGGCGGCGGACGGCGACACGCGACCCCTGAACACTTCCTGGATCATCGGCGAGGCCTGCCCGAGGACGCCGATGCCCGCGGTCACGTTCAGGCAGAGGACGGCCCAGAGCAGCGCGAACTGCGGCGTGCGGATCGCCGTCCGGACGTGCACATGCCCTTTGGCCACGAGAGCGCGCGGGTTCGCCGGCGCCGTCCAGCCCCGCGGGGTCCACCCGGCCGGCGGAACCCGGAACGTGAAGGCCCCGGTCAGCATCGCCGCGAAATAGACGAGCCCCATGACAACGAAGGTCTGCCAGACGCCGACCGAGGTCGACGATGCGAAGCGCCGCATGAGGAGGTCCGACAGCGGCGCCGCGATCATGGCGCCGCCCCCGAACCCCATGATCGCCATGCCGGTCGCCATGCCGCGCCGGTCCGGGAACCACTTGATGAGCGTCGAGACCGGAGAGACGTAGCCGAGACCGAGCCCACACCCTCCGATGACGCCGTATCCAAGATAGATCAGCCCGATCTGGTGACGATGGACGCCCAGCGCGGCCAGCAGGAAGCCGCCGCCCCAGCAGCAGGCCGCCACCACGCCGACCTTGCGTGGCCCGGCGCGCTCCAGCCAGGTGCCGGCGACCGCCGCCGACAGTCCCAGGAAGACGATCGCCAGCGTGTAGATCCAGCCGAGGGTCGTGAGCTTCCAGTCGCCCTGGGCCGGCTCCGTGATCCCGATGGCGCGGCTGAGGGGGAGATTGAAGACGCTGATCGCGTACGCCTGGCCGATGCACAGGTGGATCGCCAGCGCCGCCGGCGGCACCAGCCAGCGGTTGAACCCCGGCCCGGCGACGATCCGCTCCCTGGAAAGCAGGCCCGGCATGCGGCGCATTCTACCCATAGTGGCGCGCAGAGTGTGGTGGGATGCCCGGAGGTCATTTCGCGCGGCTCTCGCCGGTCCCGATGTCCACGGGCGGACGCCGCCGCAGGCACCGAACGCGCGATTCGTCCGGCGGCGAACGGATGCAGGCCACCCCGAGGAGGCGACGATGTGCCCGCCGATCAATTCCACACTCTGAGCGCCACTATGGATACAATCGCGGCCAGTCACCGTCTTGCGAGGAGGGAAGAGAACATGGCCGATCAGAGAGAGATCTACATGTCGCGAAAAGACACCTGGCTGCCGCGCGCCGTCGCGACCTTGGTCGTGGGCGGCCTGCTGGTGATCGCCGCTCTGGCGTCGATCGCCTACGTACCGGCCGGACACGTGGGGGTTCTGACGCTTTTTGGCCGGGTGACGGGGGACGTGCTGTCGGAGGGGACGCACCTGGTGTTTCCGTTCAAGTCGAACCACCGGATGGCCATCCGCACGCAGGAGCTGAAGGAGACCGCCAGCGTGCCGTCGGAGGAGGGGCTCATCATCACACTCGACACGTCCCTCCTGCTACGCCTCGATGCCCAGAAGGCGGCCGACGTCTACCAGAAGATCGGCCCGGGTTACGTGGACGTGGTGGTCGAGCCGACGCTGCGCTCGGCGATCCGCTCGGCGACCGCCGCCCACAACGCGAACGCCCTGTACACCGGGGCGCGCGAGGAGGTGGCCAAGCAGGTACAGACCGAGCTGGAGCAGAAGCTGGGGCCGCGCGGCATCGTGATCGAGAGCGTCCTGCTGCGCGACATCCAGCTCCCCGCGATGCTCAAGCAATCGATCGAATCGAAGCAGCAGGCCGAGCAGGAGGCGCTGCGCATGACCTTCATCCTCCAGAAGGAGAAGCAGGAGGCGGAGCGCAAGCGGATCGAGGCGCAGGGGATCGCCGACTTTCAGCGCATCGTGGCTCAGGGGATCAGCCCGCAGCTCCTGGAGTGGAAGGGGATCGAGGCGACCGAGAAGCTGGCCAACAGCACCAACTCGAAGGTGATCATGATCGGCAGCCCGCGCAACGGCCTGCCGGTCATCTTCGAGCCGAAGTAGGGGAACGAACCCGGAGCGCCGCCCCTAGCGGGGCATCGCGAACTTGATCTCGGGAACGGTGCGTTCGATCTCGGCGACCCTGTACATCTCGCGCGCCTGGCAATGCACCAGGGAGGCGAAGAAGACGTACGGGATCTGCTCGATGCGGGTGTTCAGGATGGTGACCGACTCGTTGTAGAACTCGCGCCGGTCGGCGATCTCGTTCTCGAGCGCCGTGATCCGCTGCTGCAGCTGCAGGAAGTTCTGGTTCGCCTTGAGGTCGGGGTAGTTCTCGGCGACCGCGAACAGGCTCTT
>DATFVU010000112.1:0-3164 GCA_035260145.1 Candidatus Polarisedimenticolia bacterium
CCGCAGACGGCGCACGGCTTTTGCACTCCCGCGGCGCTGGCAGAGTTGATCCGCGACTTATACCTCGACGAGAGGACCGGCACCCTGGTGCTCTCGAGAAGCGGAGTGGAGAAACGGGTCCTTCTCGACCGCGGCATGATCCTCGCGGCCTCTTCCTCTCTTCCGGACGAGACGTTCGCGGCCGTGCTCGTGGAGCATGGCTGGATGCGACCCGAGGAGGCCGAGGCCCTCAAGGGGCTGGACGACCGCCAGGTGGGAGAGACCGCGGCCCGACGTGGCCTCCTGACCCCGACCACCCTGCAGCAAGCCAACCGCGAACTGGCGCAGCGCATCCTGAACGCCCTGTTTCGCTGGGAAGAGATCCAATTCCGCTTCGAGGACGGACCGGTGACGGCCGGTCTGCTGCAGACCGACGTCGTCGTCAGCTTCGAGATGATCATTCGGGCTCTGCGCTCGATGGTCGGGTTCGAGCCGATCCGCGAGGCGCTGCTCAGGCAGGATCGCATCTTGAGCCTGCCGGACCAGGTCTACCTTCCGGTCGACCGCCTGACCCTGGCGCCGATCGAGGGGTTCCTCCTGTCCCGCGTCGACGGGCACACCAAAGTGCGCGACGTCCTGGCCCAGATGCCTCCCGCCGATGAGGAGGCGGCGACGCGCTTCCTGTTCGGCCTGCTGATCCTGGGGCTGGTGAACTTCCTTCCCGCCATTTCCGCGGGGCCCCTCAGCTGCGGCGATCTCGTGCGCGGCGAGGAGGAGAAGAAGAGACGCGAGGAACGCGAGCGGGCCGAGGTTCTCGAGTTCTATCGACTCGTCCGGGACGGATCCCCTCACGCGATCCTCGGGATCCCCGAGGACGCCACGCGCGAGCGCGTGAAGGCGGCCTACACGGAGCGCAAGGAGCGCTATCAACCGGGGCGTTTCATGAAGAAGGTGCGGCAGGATCTCAAAGAGGAACTGCAGATCGTGGAGGCGCGGCTTCTGGAGGCGTTCCTCAAGGTGAGGTCCGACAAGCTCGGAGCCGCACGATCGGTGGGCGTGAGCACCGAGAAAGTGGTCAACCTGGACCTGGAGAGCCTGTCCCTCCGCAAAGAATTGACCAAGACCGAGAAGCAATCGATGGAGGAGGAGAAGGGCCGCATGGCCGATCAGTTCTTCGGCAAGGCGCGGGACTATTTCAAGATGGGTGACTACTTCAACTGCATCCGCTACTGTGAGTTCGCCATCTCGTACCACGAGAAGAACGCTGCGGTGTTCGGCCTGCTGGGGCAGTCTTTGATGCGCAACCCGGACTACCGCTGGCAGAAAAGGGCCGAGACGGCCTTCCTGCGGGCGGCCGAGCTGGAGCCGTTCAACCCGGCGAACTTCGTCGCCCTCGGCAATTTCTACAAGTCGCACGGTCTGCTCGCCAAGGCGAAGCGGGAGTTCGAGAAGACCCTCGAGCTCGTGCCGACGCACGCCGAGGCCCAGGCCTCGCTCAAGGAACTCGAAAAGTCGAAATAGGCACGCCCCCAAACCCTTGTCCCCCGCACAATTGACAACGATCCCCCGCGTGCTATAATGCGCCGTCCACCTGGACTGAAGGTCATGTACATAGAAACAAAGGAGATAGGACCCGAGGGGCTGGCCGTCAGCCGTTCGATCGGGGCGTTCCGCCTTCCCCTGGACGGACGCGACAGCCTCCAGGTGAGCGCGGTGAACCTCAGCGGAGAATTGACCAAGGACGCGGACGGGATCTCGTTCGTCGGTCGGATCGAGACCTCGGCGAGACTGTCCTGCAGCCGGTGCCTTGAGGAATACGCCCTGCCGCTCGATTTGCCTTTCGATCTGTTCTACACCAACGAGCCGGACGGTTCCCCGGGCGCCGCCTCCCGGATCGATGACGACATGGTGACGAGGGTCCATTTCGACGGCGACCGCATCGACGTACAGTCGCTGGTGTCCGAGCAGGTCTATCTGGGACTGCCGCTCAAGCCGCTGTGCCGCCCGGACTGCCTGGGTCTCTGCCCCCGGTGCGGGACCAATCTCAACGCGGGCGACTGCGCCTGCGCGGAGGAGAGGACCGAGGATCCTCGTCTCCGGGTCCTGAAGAATCTCCTCTAGAATCAGGGGAAGGTACACCGCCATGCCGAATCCAAAACGACGTCACTCGCGCGCGCGCCGGGACAAGCGGCGCGCACACGACGCTCTCACGCGCCCGAGCCTTTCGAAATGCCCGAACTGCCGGGAGGACAAGCTGCCGCACCGGGTCTGTCCTCACTGCGGGTATTACAAGGGAAGGGAAGTCATCGAGGTCGGCGAGATCTAGCGGCCGGGACGGAGTCGGGGGTCCCCGGTCGGTCCGTCCGTCGCGCGCCGGGCGCCTTCCTTCCGATTTCATCCCGTTCGTCGCTCCTCCGGGAAGGGTCTGAATGTGGAGATGACCATCGCGATCGACGCGATGGGGGGTGACTTCGCCCCCTCCCATCCTGTCGCCGGTGCCGTCCTCGCCGCCCGCGAATACGGCGCGCGGCTGATCCTGGTCGGGCGCAGGGAGGCGATCGAAAGCGAGCTCGGCAAGCACCGGGCCTCCGACCTGCCGATCGAGATCGTGCACGCCAGCGAAGTCGTGGAGATGCACGACTCGCCCGTCACTGCGTTCCGGCGCAAGAAGGACTCCTCCATCCGCGTGGCGGCGACCCTGGTACGGGACGGACGGGCGACCGGAGTCGTGAGCGCCGGGAACACCGGCGCGGTCATGACGACCGTCAAGATGATCTGCGGCGTGCTGGAAGGAGTGGAACGGCCGGCCCTGTGTGCCGTGGTCCCCAACCTCAAAGGGCCGTCGGTCTGGCTCGATGTCGGCGCCAACATCGACTGCAAGCCGGAGCATCTCGCGCAATTCGCGGTCATGGGCCACCTGTACGCGCGCGAGGTCCTGGGAGTGGCGCAGCCGCGCGTCGGGCTGATGAGCATCGGCGAAGAGGACAGCAAGGGGAACGAGGTGACGAGGGAGGCGTTCCGAATCCTGAAAGAGGCGCCGCTCAACTTCATCGGCAACGTCGAAGGGCGCGACGTCTTCAACGGCAAGTGCGATGTGATCGTGTGCGACGGCTTCATCGGAAACGTGTCCCTGAAAGCGGTCGAGAGCGCCGCCGAGGCGATCCTGCACTTCATGAAGGAGGAGA
>DATFVU010000113.1:0-2384 GCA_035260145.1 Candidatus Polarisedimenticolia bacterium
GGCGGGGCCGGCCCCTCGGGAGCGGGAGCCGGCCGCTCCACCGCGGCCGCCAGCGCCGTGGGGCGCTCGAGCGCCGCGACGCGCCTGGACAGCGCCGCGAGCCGCGCATCGATGGCGTCGAGACGCTCGCCGGGATCTTCGATGGGTTCGCGCGATCGCGTCAGCCTGCCAATCCGCGCGAGAGCGATCAGAGCCAGGACGGGGCCGCCGATCAGGCACGCGACGACGAGCAGGACGAGAGGGCCTATGTAAGAATTCATGGCCGGCCCTCATCGCGGCGCGCTGCGACGGGAAGAACGAGAAACCAGGAGGACGGAGCCGCTCCAGTTTCACGCATCGTCGCGCGTAGCATGCCACAACCGACCGGACGAATGCACGCCGGGTCTCCCGGGCCCGATGGGCCGGCCGGGAGCCGTGGCCTGTCCCCCGGCGCGCCGCGGGTATAGAATTTTCGTTCACCTTTGGGAGCGCTCGATGAAGTATCGAATCGCCATCTCGGGCTCTTATGGAGGAATGAACCTCGGCGACGAGGCGATCCTGGAGACCATTCTCAAGGAGATCCAGGCCTCATCGCTGGATGTCGAGGTGGTCGTGTTCTCGAAGAACCCGGCCGACACCGAGCAGCGGCACAAGGTCCGTTCGATCGCCATCCGCGAGATCCACAAGAACGAATTGCTCGAGGAACTGGAGAAGCTCGACCTGCTGATCCTCGGCGGCGGAGGGCTCCTGTTCGATGGGCGCGTCGACGAATATCTCCGCGACGTCAATTGGACCAGGGACCTGGGCATTCCGGTCATGGTCTACGCCATCAGCGTCGGCCCGCTGCAGGCGCCGGAATCGAAGAAGCTGGTCGTGGAGACGCTGAACCGTGTCGACAAGATCACGGTGCGCGAGGGAGAAGCCAAGAGGGTCCTGCACGACCTGGGAGTGAACCAGGACATCGAGGTGACGGCGGATCCGGCCCTGTTGCTCAAACCGCAGGCCTTCACCAAGGAGATGCTGAAGAAGGAGGGGGTCGATCCCGAGATTCCGCTGGTCGGTTTCTCCGTCCGCGAGCCCGGACCGGCCGCCCCCGAGCTGGACGTCGAGCAATACCACGCCATCCTTGCCAATGCCGCCGATTTCATGGTGGAGAGATTCGACGCGCAGATCCTGTTCGTCCCGATGGAGCGGGGGGAAAACCGGGATCCGCAGCATTCACACGCGGTCATTTCGAAAATGGCCAACGCGCAGCGGGCCAGCGTCCTGAAGGGGGACTACACGTCGGCCCAGGTCCTGGGGCTGATGGGACACATGTCGTTCTGCGTCGGCATGCGTCTCCACTTCCTGATCTTCTCGGGGATTCAGAGGGTCCCGTTCGTCCCTCTCCCCTATGCCGCGAAGGTCTCCGGTTTTCTCGCCGACCTGGACATGCCGATGCCGACGATCGGGCGTCTGAACGTCGGCAAGCTCTGCGCCTTCCTGGACCGCTCCTGGGATACCCGCAAACAGCTCGCCAAGAAGCTGGAAGAGAAGGTCCCGCCGCTGCAGGAACGGGCGAAGCGGACCAACCAGATCCTGTGCGAGCTCCTCAAGACCTCGCCTCCCCGGCGCGACGCATCGTAGAGACACGATGCCCGCCCTCCTGCGGCCCGCCCGGCTCACCCCGATCGAGCTGCCGCCCCGCCGCGCGCAGGTGGCCGCGGCAACGGATGTTCTGGTCGTGGGAGGCGGTCCGGCGGGGCTCGGCGCCGCCCTAGGCGCGGCGGCCGCCGGCGTCGAGGTGATCCTGGCCGAACGCTACGGCTTTCTGGGCGGCAACGCCACCGCCGCTCTGGTCATGCCGCTCATGTCGTTTCACACGCAGCACGCCCGCCCCGAGAAGGAGGGATCGACGACCCTGTTCCCGACGGATCACGGCCGCGGAGATCCGCTCATCGCGGGCGTGTTGAAGGTCCTGCTGGACCGTCTGGTGCGCGCCGGCGGGGCGATCGAGCCGTCCCTCCAGACGGGTTACACCGTTCCCTTCGATCCCGAGATCTTCAAGATGGTCGCGCTGGACCTTCTGGACGAGGCCGGCGTGCGGTTTCTGTTCCACGCGCTCGCGAGCGACGCCCTCGTCGAGGATCGCCGGGTCCGGGGTGTCGTGTTCGAGACCAAATCGGGCCCGGTGGTCATCCACGCGGCGGTCGTGATCGACGCGACCGGAGACGGAGACGTGGCGGCCCGCGCCGGCGCGCCTTACGACGTGGGCCGCGAGGAGGACGGGCTGGTGCAGCCGATGACCCTGATGTTCCGGATGGCGGAGTTCGAGCGCGACGCCTTCGCCGCCTACGTCAAGGAGCATCCCGATCAGTGGCGTGGAGTCCATGGCCTCTGGGACCTCGTTCGCAAAGCGGCGGCGG
>DATFVU010000114.1:0-7698 GCA_035260145.1 Candidatus Polarisedimenticolia bacterium
CCTTTCGCGAACGGATGCCCGATGTCTTTCAGCATCTGATCGCAGGAGGGGCGGATGTCGATCGTCTGCCCCGTGACGCCCAGGGCCTGCAGCAGTCGCAGGGCGTTCTGCTGCGTCTTCTCCGACGTGGCGTATCCCGGCAGGACGCAGCCCAGGACGTTGGCGCGCGGCAGACCGAGGCGGTCCATGGCCTTCGCCGAGACGATGAGGGCCTGCGTCGAATCGAGCCCGCCGCTCACGCCGACCACCACCTTCTGAATGCCGGTGGCGCGCAGCCGCTCCGCCAGGGCGGAGACCTGGATGTTGTACGCCTCGAAGCAACGTTCGTCACGCCGGGCGGAGTCGGCCGGAACGAACGGATGCGGCGCAATGTCCCGACGCAGCGGGATCGTCCCGGCCGGCGGAGTGAACGAGAACGGAACGACGCGCAGCGATCCGAGGATCCGGGCGTGGCTCGTGGCGCAGTCGACGAACGAGGTGAAGCGCATCCGCTCCTGGACCAGCCGGTCGAGGTCGACGTCCGCCGTGATCACCTGGCTCGCGTCGCGGAAGCGCTCCGACTCGGAAAGGAGGTCGCCGTTCTCGTAGATCATGCCGTGGCCGTCCCACGCCAGGTCGGTGGTCGACTCCCCCTGGCCCGCCGCGGCGTAGAGGTACGCCGCGATGCACCGTCCCGACTGGCTGGCCGCCAGGAGGTGCCGGTAGCCCGCCTTGCCGATGGTGACGTTGGAGGCCGACAGATTGGCGAGCACCGTCGCGCCCCGCAGCGCCGCGTACGTCGAAGGGGGAATCGGCGCCCACACGTCTTCGCAGATCTCGACGTGCAGCGTCAGGTCGGGGTTCTCGGCGCAGCGAAACAGCAGGTCGGCGCCCAGGGGCACTGTCTGGTCGAGGCATTCAACATCGCGCGCCAGGGCATCGCGTGACGAGGCGAACTGGCGCTTCTCGTAGAACTCCCGATAATTCGGGACGTAGGTCTTCGGGACGAGGCCGAGGATGCGTCCGCGCGACAGCACCGCGGCGCAGTTGAACAGTCGGCCGTCGAGGCGCAGCGGCGCCCCCACGACGAGGGCCGCGGGCCTCTGGCGCGAGGCCTCGAGGAGCGCGGCGAGCCCCTCCAGGACGGAGCGCAGCAACGCCTCCTGCTGATGCAGGTCCTCGAGGGAATAGCCCGAGAGCGCCAGCTCGGGAAACAGGACGACCGCCGCTCCCTCGCGGGCCGCGGCATCGTACAGGCGCGCGATCTCCTTCGCGTTGGCGGCCGGGTCGGCCAGCCTCACCCGCGGAATCGCGACGGCCAGGCGCGCGAAGTTGTGCGCGTAAAGATCGAAGAAGCCGCGATCGGTTGGTGGCATGCGGCCGGATTGTATCCACACCCGAGCCGTCGGCGCAAAGGAGCCGTCGCCGCGCGTCGCGGCGGCCGGTGGATCAGCGGGACGGCGGAGCGGGCGCCCCGGCCGGTGGCACGGCCCGCGCGAAAAAGGGGAAGTACCCTCCCGGGGTCCTGCCGGTGTGGAGTCGGTAGTCCTCGCCGAACCGCTTCGAATCGAGCATCCGCCACTCCGCCTCATAGTAGTAATGAACCATCTCCCACGGCGGTCGCGGGTTCGGGTCGAGGCCGTACACGCCGAGAAGGATGACGTCCGGCCGGCGCGACAGGACGTAATCGACGTCGAATTTTTCGTGGCCCGGCAGCCCCGATCCGAACCCGGGCATGTCGCGGTGCGCGATGGTGGCGTCGTTCAGCCCCAGCATGTCGATGGCTCGGAGTTTCGAGACGAACGGGATCGCCCCCGCGGGGATGACGGCGACGGTGGCGTCGCGCGGCACGTGCTGGCGCAGCCAGGCCCCAATCTCCTTCCAGGCTGAGACCTCGCGGCTGTCGCGCCGCACCTCCTCATAAAGGGGGCCCGTGATTCCGACGCGCGCCGCGAAGATCCCGGCGAGGACGAAAAGCGCGATGATCCCCGCGCGCGCGCGGCGCAGCCCGCCAAGGCGCTCCAGGATTCCGTCCGCGCCCATGGCGAGGAGCAGGAAGAATGCCGGAAGGAGCGGCGTGAAGAAGCGGAACATCGGCAGGGCGTCTCCGCCCACCGCGATGGTGTATCCGAGAAGGGCGAGGGTCGGACCACCGAGGAGCAGGGCGGCCCGCCGGCCGGCGCACCATCGCAGTCCCATCAGGGGGAGCAGCAGCCAGTAGCCGGAGAAGGCGAAGAAGGCGTGGGCGTAGGACAGTCCGCGATGGACCTGAGCCACGCTGGCTCCCACCTTGGCGTAGAAGGTGTTGGGCAGGGGCCGCGCGTAGTACCACCACCTCCAGGCAAAATAGGGGACGAACACGGCGAGAAAGATCGCGGCGCAGCGGAGGCACGAGCGACGGAACTCCGGGGTCCTGGGGCCGACCGCCCAGGCCATGACACCGATGACCGCGGCCACGCCGGCCCCCTCCGGCCGGGTCAGCGCCATGGCACCCAGCAGGAGGCCGACCCCCGCGCCCAGGGCGCCCCGTTCCGTCCCCTCCACGGTCAGGGCCGCCGACCAGGCGACCAGGCAGGTGAACAGTGGCGTTTCCATCCCTCCCGTGGCCCACACGGCGAACGGCGGACTCGACGCCAGAAGGAGCGGCGCCACCCAGCGGCTCTCCGGAAAGCGGTTCTGCCGGGATCCGAGGCGGACGACCGCCGCCAGGGTCGCGGCGGCCGCGACGAACCCCATGACTTTCGACGCGACCTCCGGATCGATGGAGAGAGCCAGACAGGGGGCCAGCAGGATGACCCACAGGAAATTCGTGTATCCCTCGACGCGCTCACCCTGGTTGAACACCAGGCCATGTCCGCGGATGAGATTCTCGGCGTAGCGGAAGCCGATGAACGCGTCGTCCACCGTGTGATCGAGATGGGGCAGGGACAGAAGACCCAGCGTCATCACCGAGACGCCGACGATCCACAAACGCTCGCGACGGAGCAATTCGATCAGGGGCGCCTTTCGAACTCCCGAATCAGCAGGGGCTCGAGGGTCTCCAGGGGAAGAGTGCTCGCGACCGGGTTCCTGTCCGGGCCGGCCCGGAACAGACGCGATTCGAGCGAGTCGACGCCCGTGAAGGTCCAGCGGCCGCCGCCGGAGGACTCCATCTGATCGAGCCGGCCGCCGATCGTGCCGAGGTCGAAGCGTGTGCCGCGCGGCGGTGTGGCCGTGTCGAACCAGGAAAAGATCTGAAACGCCATTTCGTACACGCAGCCGTGAGGCGTCCGGGTGGCGGTCAGGACGCGGTGATGGCGCGCCACGTTGAAGCGGGCCATTTCGTCGAGCGGCTCGGTGGTCTCGATGACGCTCAGGCGCGCCGCCGGGTGCTCGCGAATCCGGGCGACGTCCCGGATGCGAATCATCGATCGCATGTACGCCTGCATCCGGTCCGCCCAGAGCTCCTTGCGCGCCGAAGCGGAGGTCAGGAGATCTGGAAGCAGAGAGAGCAGATGGTCATAGACGATTTGATGACGCCCGGACGGGCTAGTACCGCGGATCTCGGAGGCGATCGGCGAGCGCCGATCGTCGTCATAGGCCGTCACGACGGCGTCGAACTTCAGGGCCTCCGGCGTGGTCCATTCGCCGAAGTCTCCCGTGCGCGCCGCCTGGATCATCGCGGTCTCGTGGCGCAAGGCGTCTTCAGGGTGAAGCGCGGCGAAGACCGACAGAAGGCCGTCGGTGTCGAAATGGTTGTTGGTGACGATCGAGACGCCCTTCAGCCACTCGGCTCGTCCGGGATCGCGCGCCAGCTTCAGCACCATCTCGGTCGAGGTGTCGGCGCGCAGGTGCGCGGGCGTGCGATGGCCCGGCCAGTGGCTGATATTGAGTCCGCCCTCGACCACGCCGTCCACGCACAGGAAGGGGACCGACGTCAGCCGCTCGTCGTAGAAGGTGAACAGCATCGTTCCTCCACGCGCAGCTACTCTAACCCGCCGGAACGCGCGGCCGCAAATCACGCCGCGGGCCGATTGACTCCGCCATGTGCGTGGTCTAGAGTACCGCCCCGAGATGGTCGCCCGCCTCTGTTCGTCCGTTCCATCGCGCGCTTCTCGGCTTCCTTCGATCGCGCCGGTCGCGTGCCTGCTCGTCGCCTTATTCGCGCTCACGCTGACGGCGTGCGGCAGCGCCCAGGCGGACAGCGAAGCCATCCGCGCTCTGGTGACCCGTGAGGTCACGGCGATCAACAAGAAGGATCTGCGCACGCTGTCGGAGATCTGGTCGAGCGACAAGAAAATACTGATGTTCGACGTGCCGCCGCCGGGCCGGTTCCAGGGCTGGGACCAGATCGGAAGCCTTTGGAAGGATTTCTTCGACCGGGTCAACGAGATCCATCTGACCGTCGATGCGGTCCAGGCGGAGGCGCAGGGGACGCTCGGATACGCGACGTATGACTGGGCGATGACCGGTCGCCTCGGCACCTATCCGCTGGAAGACCGCGGCCAGGCGACGGCGATCTATCACAAGGAGGGGAAGTCCTGGAAACTGATCCACGCCCACTACTCGCCCGTTCCACCGGCGCTCGTCGGGCAGGATGCCGCGGCCGCCGGCGCGGCTTCGACGGGGGGATCCCCCTCCTCCCCGGGCGGCCCGGGCGCGCCCGGAGCCTCCCCGCGTCCGGGCGGGCCGACCCCCGCCGCGCACGCGAGCCCGCGTCCGTCCGGCAGTCCCGCCGCCGCCCCGCGTGGTGGCACCCCGGCCCCCGCGGGGGCGGGCTCTCCGGCTCCATCCGCTTCTCCCCCGGGCGCTCCCGCTCCGACGCCGGGAGCACCGGGCAGGTCCGGCTGATCCAATCGGCATGCATGAACGCAGACGGGGACGTATGTTGGAACACGACGCAGGGGCATCGGCGCTGGCCGAGCGCCTGCTTTCGATGACCGAGAGGTGAAGGGGTGACGCCGAAAATCAGGGTCGTCAAGGAAGTCCTGCCGAACCGCCTGGCGGTGCTCGTGGGCGAGAACCGATCGTCGCCGGTCGTGGCCGTCAATCTCTGGGTGCGCGCCGGATATTTCGACGAGGAGGACGGGCAGGTCGGGATCTCCCACGTCATCGAGCACATGTTCTTCAAGGGGACGCCCGATCGGCAGCGGCCCGATCAGATCGCGACGGAGATCAAGTCCCTCGGGGGAGAGCTGAACGCCGGCACGTACTACGACTTCACCAATTACTATGTCGTCCTGCCTTCCGGGAATTTCCGCAGAGGGCTCGAGATCGTCGCCGACGCCCTCATGCATCCTCTGTTCGACGCCGACGAGCTGAAAAGGGAGATCGAGGCGGTTCTGCAGGAGGGGCGCCGCAAGATGGACACGCCCGGCGCCTATGCCCTCGAGATGATGTTCCGGGAGGCGTTCGGCTCGCACCGCATCAGGCGCTGGCGGATCGGCGAGGAGGAGGCGCTGCGGGCTCAGACGCGCGACGACCTGTGCGCCTATTACCTCAGCCATTATGTCCCGGAGAGGATCATCCTGTCCGTCGCGGGCGACGTCGGCGCGCCCGAGGTGATCGAGGCGGCGCACGTGTACCTGGGCGGCATGCAGGAACATCCGGCGGCGGCCCTCGGGTCGCCGCCCGAGCCGCCTCAGGATCGGTTCAGGTTCAAGCGACTCAAGGGAGACATCCGGCGCGCCTACTCACTGATCGGCTATCACACGCCGCCCGTCCTCACGGACGACGATCTGGCCCTGCGCATCCTGGCCTACGTCCTGGGCGGCGGGCAGGCGTCCCGACTGTACCAGGCGGTGAAGGAGAAGGCGCGGCTGGTCGACTCGATCGGCGCGTCGCTCGATTCGTTTCGGGACATCGGGGTCCTGACGGTGATGGCGGAGTGCGAGGCGAAGAACTCCGGCGCGACGCTCCGCGCGATCCAGGCGGAAGTCGAGCGCCTGCGTCGCGAGCCGCCGTCGAACACGGAGATGGAACGCGCCCGCTGCGCCATCGAGTACCGTTACCACCAGAGCCGCTCGGAGGTCCTCGGCCAGTCCTCCATCCTGGCGTACTACGAATCGCTCGGCGGCTACGCATTGGCCGAGGAGCTGGTGGAGAGGCTCCGCCAGGTGGGCGCCGAGGACGTGCTGCGGGTGGCGCGCGCCCACCTGACCGTGGAGAAGGCCACGCATCTGGAATACATGCCCGAGGCGGCCGACGCCCGGTTCCCTGCGCCCGATCCCTCCGATCTTGCGATCGATTTGAAGAACATCGCGCCCGCCGCGGCGATCGCGGAGCCCGCTGCGCCCCGCCTGGCGGAGGGCCCTCCCCGCAGCGCCATGCCCCGCGTCACGCGCGTCGTCGAGAGCCAGGGAGTCTCGCGCCATCGCTTCGACTCCGGGCCGATTCTCCTGCACGAGCGTCGCACGGATCTGCCTCTGCTCACTCTGTGTGTCGCGTTTCGCGGCGGCCGCTCGGGCGAGGCGCGGGAGAACTCCGGCATCACGCGTCTCATGCAGTCGGCCATGCTCAAGGGAACCGCCACGCGTGATGCGCGCCAGGCGGCCCTGGAGATGGAGGGACTTGGAGCGTCGATCGAGAGGGTGATCGACGAGGATCATTTCGGGTTCGCGCTGAGCATCCTGTCGAAGCACATCCGGCGGGGCCTGGACATCCTCACCGAACTCATCCGCCGCCCCGCCTTCCGCCACGAAGAGATCGACAAGGAGCGGGTCCTGCAGCTCGCGGCCCAGGAGAGCATCAAGGACCAGTCTCTGCCTTACACCTTTCAGCTCTTCCGGCAGGCGGCCTTCGGCAGCCACCCGTACGCGCTGCCCTCCTTCGGTCTCATGGTTCCGGTGCAATCGATGAAGCGCGAGAACCTGGTGCGCTGGCACCGGGCCATGGTGCGTCCGGCGACCATGGTGGTGTCGATCGTCGGCGACCTCGAGGAGCAGGAAGCGATCGACCTCGTCGGAGAGGCGATCGCGGACTGGCCCCAGGAGGGGCACGGCGAAAAGGATCCGGGTCAGCTCGTCGGCTGGGGCGCTTCCGAGGTGTTGGAGACGCGCCGCCGCCAGCAGACGGCCCAGGTGATCGGGTTCCCGACCCCGGGGCTGCAGACGCCCGAGCGCTTCTCCCTCGACATCATCCAGGCGGTGACCTCGGGTCTGGGCGGCCGCTTCTTCGAGGAGGTGCGCGGCAAGCGCGGGCTCGCGTACGCCGTGCACGCCTTCAACTACCACAAGGTGGCGGGGGGCGCCCTGGCGATCTATCTGGCGACCTCCCCAAGGCACGAGGCCGAGGCGCGCCGCGTCCTGTTCCAGGAGATCGCCCGGCTCCGTCAGGAAGGGCCGCGGGCCGAGGAGGTGGAGCGCGCGGTGCGCTACGTGCGCGGCAGCCATGCCATCGCCCTGCAGGGCAACGCGCAGCGCGCCTACCGATACGCCGACGCCGAGGTGCGTGGAATCGGCATGGAGGCGGTGCAGGTCTACGCGGAGCGCATCGCCTCGGTCGGCCTCGACGACGTCCACGACGCCGTCTGGCGATACCTCGACCCCGACCACTGCGCGATGGGAGTCTTGCGCGGCGATCCGGTCAATCCCTGACCTGAGCTAAGAGACGAGCACGACGCTGTTCGCGAGCGGCCTGCCGGGATTCACCGTCCGGGCGCCGGCGGCGCGGGTGTCGGTGTCGGCGCCGGCTCCTGGGGGGCGGGTGCGGGCGCGGGGGCCGGCTCCGGCGGGGCGGGCG
>DATFVU010000115.1:0-5070 GCA_035260145.1 Candidatus Polarisedimenticolia bacterium
CACCGCAAGATGGCCTGGAAGATGGTCCTCGACCACGCCGATTCCCCCCGCGTCGCCGATCGCATCCGGCGCGTCCTGTCCCGCAGCCTCGACCTGTGGTTCCTGTACCGGGATGGCGTCGCCCGCGCCTGCCGGATCGAGCAGCCCGCCGTCGCGTCACGCCGGAGCTGAATTTTTCCGTAGGGCTCTGGCTGCGGGGCGGAGCGCGTCTGCACCCCCGCTTTGACCCGCCTCACCGAGCAGAGGAACGACAGGTCGATGGGTGGATTGACATGGGAGCGCCGCTCGGGTAGGGTGTGGCCGTTTTACCACGCGGGGACGGTCCCGCGGGTCCCACCGAGCGAAATCCACGGAGGTGTCCTCGATGCGTATCGCCTGGAGGGAGTGCGTTGCGGAGTTGCTCGGCACGTTCGCCCTGTGCTTCATCGGCGCCGGCGTCATCTGCACCGACGCCCTGACCCGTGGTCAGGTCGGGTTGATCGGCATCGCCATGGCGCACGGCCTGGTGTTGTCGATCGCGGTCTCCTCGACCATGGCGATCTCGGGGGGCCAGCTCAATCCCGCGGTCACTCTGGCGCTCTACGCGACCGGCCGCCTCAAGCAATGGCAACAGGTGGCGCAGCTGATCGTCTCCCAGCTCGTCGGGGGAGCGATCGCGGGCTTCTTCCTGAAATCGATCTTTCCCGCGAGCGTCTGGGAAAGGGTGCACCTCGGAACGCCGGCGCTCGGCAACGGCACCACTCCGGGCACGGGGATCTTCATCGAGACGGTTCTCACGTTCTTCCTCGTCTTCGCGGTGTTCGGCACGGCGGTGGATACGCGCGCGCCGAAGCTGGGAGGATTCGGCATCGGCCTCACCATCGCCTTCGACATCCTGATGGGCGGGCCCATGACCGGCGCGGCGATGAACCCGGCCCGCTGGTTCGGTCCGGCGCTGGCGTGCGGCTACTGGAACGACTGGCACGTCTACTGGATCGGCCCGATTCTGGGGGGCGTCCTGGCCGCCTGGGTGTACGACAAGTTCCTGAGGAAGTAAAGCGGGGCTGCGGCCGGTGAGGCGGAGGGTCAGGCCTGCCGGAGGCGCGGGTCGTCGACCTCCAGCCAGCCCCCCTCGTCGAAGAAGCCGAACCGTCTCTCCAGCTTGACGTACAACGGGCCCGAGGCGGGCAGCGCCTGCGCCGGCACCTCCACGATGCCGCCGCGCCGATCGCCCCGGAGCGCGGCGCCGCCGGTCGTCCGATCGGTCGACAGATCCTTCACCTCGGCGCGGCCGCACCTCCAGCGCAGATCGAGCCCCAGGCTGCGGCGCTCCCCCAGGGCACCGGTCGCCAGGTGCAGGGTCGGGCGCCCGAAGGCGCCGAGCCTCGGATGCAGCTCTACCTCGAGACGAAGGCCGTCGGGCCCGAGGCGGACGCGGCGCACCGGGTGGAGTCCGTCGCCGTCCCCCGCAGGCTCCTGTGTGAAGAAGATCTCCGGGCGGTCGGCGAACGACAGAAATTTTCTCCGGTGCACCGAAAGCTGCGTCGCGTGACACAGGATCGCCCGGCGCTTGCGCTCTCTCTCGTCAGGACCCGGCTCGAAACGCAGCGCGTTCGGCCCCTCCTCCGGCGCGGCGATCCGCATCCTCCTCGAGCGATGGATGAGATAGCTCAGCAGGCGGGGGCGTCTTTCCGGGGCGAGGCGCGAGACGGCGAGCCGCGTCAGGACGGCCAGGGCGCTGTGATCGGGATGGAGGTCGAATGAGGACGGGGCGATCAGAAGTGTGGTGCGGCGGCCGTCGATCAGCGAGGCGAGATCGCCGATGGCGGTCTCGCTCCCCGACAGCAGGAGACCGGTCATCGCCTGATCGGGCAATCCGAGGAACACGGCGTCGGCGGCCGGAATGCCCAGCTCCGACAGGGCCGCCAGCGCCTCCGCGCGTCTTCTCCGGCCGAACCTCCGGCTGTCGTCCGGGCCGACGCGCCAGCGTCTCTCGACCAGCCGCTGCGTCCAGGGGTTGTTCTCGCCGTCGCTGGCGATCGCGACGGTCGCCCGGCCGCCGCGCGCCAGGGCGCGCTGCAGAACCCCTCCCGCCGACAGCGTCTCGTCGTCAGGATGCGGCGCCAGGAGAAGCAGCCTCTCCCCCTGTCCCGGCCCGTCCCAGTTCACGGCACCTCCCCCTCACGCACGAATGGAGAAAACCCCCGCTCGATCGCCTGCGACCAGACCACCGCGAAAGGCCCCGTCCCTTCCTCCGGAACAAATGCGTGCCGTCCGGGCAAAAGCTCGCGCGGACCGTCATACGGGCGCCCGTCCAGAATTCCGCCCGCCGGGCCGCGCGCGTCGACGATCGCGTAGCGCGCCTCGATGGCCAGATCGAACTCGAAAGGTCCCGCGCCCGTCCCGCGCTCGAGCATCCGGCCGGCGACACGCCAGGCCCCCACCACGACGTAGTTCTCCTCGAGAAATCGCCGGGCCCGCGGCGGAAAACCGCCGAGGGAGGCCTGGGCGACGCAGGTGCGCGTCGCGACACAGCGCTCCGGGATCGTATCCTCGATCAGGCCGCGCGCCATGCGCTCCAGGGTCATTTTCTCCAAAGCGTAATAGTAGGGGCGATTGCGGAACACCGCCTGTCCCTTCAGGTCGAGGACGTAGTCGTCGGGACCGGTGAGCGCCAGGACCTCGGCGATGAGCCTTTCCTCGGCCGCCGTCCCCCGCGCCGTGATCGGCGACAGGGCCGGCAGGACCAGAAGCTCGAGGACCGCGAGGGCGAGCGGGAGGATGGCGGCGCGCGGAGCGGTCCAGCTCCAACCCGACCCGCCGCCACCCTGCTCGCCGGCCGCCTCTCGCCGGGCCAGGAGGAGCCCCGCCAGGAGCACGGTGAGCAGGGGATAGAAGGGGAGGAGGTCCTGGCGCGTGTGCACCGGCCAGAGGGTCGAGAGCAGAACATACTGCGAGCCCGCGAGCAGGAAAAGGAACGCCGCGCGCGCCCCCTGCCCGGGGAAGCGCCTCAGGATGGCACGCGCCGCGACCAGGAGCAGGGCGAGGATCGGCAGCGTCAGAAGATGCCGGCTCGACTTTCCCCAGATCCCCACGCCGGGCACCGTGTTGTGCAGCACCGCGTCCCGCACGAGGTCCGGCAGCGCCCCGCGCGCCGCGAAGTAGAGGACGATGGCGAGGGGCAACACGGCGATCCCGCCCAGAGCCGACGCGGCGCAGGCCGCACGATCGCGGGCGGGGCTCGCGTGCGGCCGGCGCGGGTCGCGCGCGGGACGCGGCGCCAGCGCCAGGACGCCGGCCGAGGCGATGGCGAGAGCGAGAAGGAGCATCGTCGTCTTGAGCGAGACGGCGAGGCAGGCGCCGATCAGAAGCCCGCCGCAGAACGTGCGCCGGGGACGAACCTCCCCGCCGCACAGGACGGCGATCGCCAGCACCCACAGGGCGGCCCACAGGACGTCGGCGCGATACTCCAGCCCCTTGAAGAAGAACGTCGGGCTCAGCGCGCAGATCACGGCGGACCACAGGCCGACGCGCGCTCCGAACAGGGACCGTCCCAGAAGAAACGATCCCCACAGAGTCAGCGCGAACAGCGGGATCATCGCCAGGCGCATCAGGACCAGGATGCGCGGCGTCTCGCCGAAAAGGCCCACCAGGGGGGCGCTGAGCATGTGGAACAGGGGGGCGTGGTTGTCGAACACGTCGCGGTACTGCAGAAGGCCCCTGGTCCAGGCCCAGGCCACGTGCAGGTGCTGCGGCTCGTCGGAGTCGAACGGGTAGGCGAAGGCGTACGGCAGGCGCAGCCCCAGCATCGCCGCGCCGAGGGCGAGGAGTGTGAAGCGCTCGGCGGGGCGCAGGACTCCCGTCGCGACGGACGGCCGGATGGCCGGTGCTGTGGCGGACGTCTCCAGCGCGGCGGCGCCGTCTCCCATCGAGGCCGCTACGCCTCTCTCAGGGCGTTGACGATCTTCAGGCGGGCGGCGCGGGCGGCGGGGAACAGGCCGCCGAAAAGGCCCATGGCGAGGGAGAAAACGACGCCCGAGACGACCAGCGGAAGCGTCAGATTGAAGTTGAACATGATCTCCGCGAAGGTCGCGAAGTTGCTCGTTCCGGTCGGGGCGGTGAGGAAGGAGCGCACGGCCAGGGTGGCGAACGCCGCCCCCAGGAGCCCTCCCACGAAGCCGAGCAGAACCGACTCGAGGATGAACGACGTCAGGATGGAGGTGCGGGCGAAGCCCAGGGCGCGCATGGTGGCCACCTCCCTCGTGCGCGCCGACACCTGGGCGTACATGGTGTTCATGGCGCCGAAGGAGGCGCCGATCGCCATGATGATCGCCACGAAGTAGGCCAGGAACTGGATCGGCTTCGCCGTGCCCATCTGCTTCTCGAAGTAGGCGGTCTCGGCCACCGCCTCGAGCTTGATCCTTTGATCGCCTTTCACCCCGGCGATGATCCGGTCGCGCGCCCCGGTGTCCGTGGCGCGCGCCACCACGCTGCTGTACCCCGTGCCCCGGTGGGCCTGCGCCTGCACGTCGTGCAGGTCCGCCCACAGCTCCGAGTCGTACGGCGATCCGGAGGCGTCGAAGACGCCGACCACGGTCCAGCGCTGCGATCCGGACTTGATCGTGCCGCCGACCACCATGTCGGCGAAGCGCTGCCTGAGGCGGGTCGAGACGATCGCCTCGCTCGTGCCGGTCTGGAACATCCGCCCCTCCACCAGGCGGACGTTGTCCCCGCGCATCTTGAACGCGATCGGCTCGACGCCCCGCACGATCACATTCGTGCGTTTGCCGTCCCGGCGCGGGATGTTGATCAGGACCACCAGCTCGGACGACACCAGGGGCTGCCCGTCCTCCCCCTTGGCGATCCCCTCCAGGGTCCTGATCGCCTCGTACTGGTCGCGATCCACGTAGCTCTGCACGTCCGACTGCGCCCCCACCCGCAGGACGATGACGTTCAGAGGCGACACCGTGGTGCTGAGCGTCTTGCGCACCCCCTCGGCGAGCGACATGACCAGAAGGAACACGGTCACGACCAGGGCGATGCCCAGGACCGTCATCGCGGTCGAGACTTTCCTTACCACGAGATTGCGCA
>DATFVU010000116.1:0-3953 GCA_035260145.1 Candidatus Polarisedimenticolia bacterium
CAATCCTGCGATTCGGTTCCGCCCGCGCCGGGATGGATGGTGAGGATCGCGTTGCCGGCGTCGTGCTCGCCGGTCAGCATGATCTCGAGCTCCCGTTCGTCCAGCGCCGACTGCAAGGCGTCGACGGCCTGCTTAAGATCAGCCGACACGTCCTCGCCTTCGCGGGCCAGCTCGGCGCACACCTCGGCCTCCTCGACTCTCTTCTCGAGCCTGGAGAACGACTCGATCTCCTCCGTGAGGCGGGTGCGGGACTTCAGGATCGACTGGGCGCGGGCGGGATCGTTCCAGAGGCCCGGATCGGCGACCTCGGCCTCGACCCGCGTCAGGTCCCGGCGGAGAGCCTCGTGATCAAAGGTGCCCCCGGAGCTCCGCGAAGCGCTCCTTGAGCGTGTCCACCTTTCGCACGAGCTCGTCGAGTTCGAAGCTGCGGGCATTCTTGGTCACGCCGCGGGCCCCCGCGCGCCGGGTCAGCCCCGACGCAGAAACGCCGCGCGGAGCGCGGCGCCGAGAAGGACGGTCAGTATAACACACCCCCACGCGAACAGGTCGCCGCTCCTGACGTAGGGCGTCCGGTCCGTCCGAGGCCGCACCGTCGCGCGCAGCACGGCGCTCTCCATGAGGCCGGTGTGCGTCTGGATGCGTCCGTAAGGGTCGACGACGGCCGAGATTCCGGTGTTCGCGGCGCGAATCAGATAGCGGCGATTCTCGACCGCCCGGACCACCGCCATCGCGAGATGCTGGCGCGGAGCGGCGCTTCGTCCAAACCAGGCATCGTTGGTGATGTTCACGAGATAGATGGCCCCTTTGCGGACGGTGCGGCGCACCAGCTCGGGAAAGATCGCCTCGTAGCAGATGGATGTGGCGGCGCCCCCGTCGAGCGTCGGCAGCGGGTCGAGCCTCGTGCCGGAAGAGAAGTCGGCGACGGCCCCCTGCGCCATCCGGTCCACGAAGAAAAGGAGACGGTGCAGCGGCACGTATTCTCCGAACGGCACCAGATGGACCTTGTCGTATGTCCTCAGAATCGATCCGTCCGGCCCGAACGCGAAGGCGCTGTTGAAGGCGCGCAGGTCGCCGCCCTCCGCGGCATAATCGACGCTTCCGGCGATCAGCGTCGCGCCGAGGGACCGGGCCAGTCCCGCCACCACTTCGGAATAGGCCTGGTTCGGCTCGACCGTGAAGCCGGAGGCGCCCACCCGCGCCGGACGTCGGAACGAAAAGGGACTCGCCGCCTCGGGCCAGACGATGAGGCGCGCTCCCGACGCCTCCCGGGTCAGGCGCACGAGATCCGAAAGGATCTGCGCCTCGGCGCCGGGAGACCACTTGCGGTCCTGCGCGACGTTCGGCTGGATGGCGGCCACCGGGATCGTCTCTCCCTGCGGCGCCCGATCGGCGGCCAGCAGCGCCACGAAGCCCCCTCCGTGAGCCAAAAGGACGAGGAGAAGGAGGGCGGCGCCCCCCGCGCGCTGGAGCGGCGTCGCCGGGCGCAGCAGGAGGAGCGTCAGACCGACGTTCGACGCCAGGACCAGGAACGACACGGCGTAGATCCCTCCCCACGCCGCCGCTTGCAGGAGTGGAATATTGCGGTACTGCGTGTAACCCAGAAGACCCCAGGGAAAGCCGGTCAGAAGGCGGCCTCGCGCCAGCTCGAGAGCCACCCACACGATCGGCGCCGCGATCAGGGAGGACGCACCCAGCCGCCGCCAGGCGCAGGCGAGAAGGGCTCCGAACAGCGCGGGGTAGCTCGCCAGATAGAGCACCAGCAGAAAATAGATGGGCCAGGCGAGAAGCGGCGTGATTCCTCCGTAGGTCACCATCACCCGCGGGATCCAGGCGAGGAGCATGACGAAGAAGGAGAAGCCGAACAGGTATCCGCGCCGGAGCGAGGCCGCGGGCCCGACATCCCGAAGCGACAGCAGCCACGGCACGAGGGCGATGAACGCCAGAGCGCCGAGATCCGCGCTGGGGTAGGACAGGGCGAGGAGAATTCCGGAGGTGCAGGCCAGCGCCGCGTCGCGACGCAGGCGCCTAGGAGTGTGTCCGGGTAATAGCATGGGTCGCGTTCGTGGCGCCGCGGGGTCGAGTGCGAGGCGGCGCGACGATCGCGATGCGGGACATCGCGGAGGAGCGACAACGATGCAGGCGGCCCCGCGCCGCCACGAACCCGCAGGGCACATGGGGGTTGCGGCGCCACGCTTCGTTGCTCGTCGTCAACGATGCGACCAGCATCGTTTCCTCCTCGCGCCTCGCCTGGGACACGCAAGCCCCATGTGCGCGGCCTATGCTATTACCCGGACACACTCCTAGCGCTCATGCAGCAGCAGGCGCAGCGGCTCCCTCGCGTCCACGATTCCCGCCGCGGCCTTGGCCAGCCCGGCCAGGAAGAGCGTCGACAGTCCCTGGCGCGCCCGCTCCGCGCGGCGGTCGCGGGCCGTCGTCTGGGGCATAAGCAGATCGCCGTCGGGCGGCGGGGGTAGAAACTCCAACACCGGCTGCCACCACAGCAATCCGGACGTCCGGCAGGCGGTGCATCCCTGTGAAACGCCGTACTCGCCTGTCGGCGGGCGGCGGTACCGCGGCGCCGGATGGAGGAACTCGGAGGGATCCACCGGACGGCGGCACGATTCGCACAGGCGCTCCATCAGCCGCACGCCGAGGATCCCGGCCAGGTGGTCCTGCAGGAGCGCCCCGAGCCCGGATCGAACGAGCGACTCCACCGCGGCGCAGGCGTCGTGGGCCGGTCCGAACGTGGCGACGACGACGCGCCGCCCCGCCTCCTCGAGGGCGGCCCGCGCCCGGCCGGGCCGGTCGACGTCGGGCAGCACGATCAGCTCGGGAGATCCCGCAAGCGCCTGGCCCAGGATCGCCTCGAACGGGATCTCCTCCTCGTCCTGAGTCGGGGACGCGCTCCCGATCGCCTGACGAAGGCCCGGCTCCCCGACCCAGGCCCTCTGCGGCAGGCGGTCCGCCAGAAGCGTCAGCGCGCAGTCGACGCCGGAGCGCGCCTCGACCGCATCCGACCCGGCCACGATCAGGAGCCCGTGCGCCGACTCCGACAGCCGATCGACGGCGCGGGCGAGATCGGGAAGAGCGCGTTCCAGCTCGTCCCGCGAAGCCTGCACGACGCGCTCGTCCCTTAGATCGAGCGTCAGGCTGTCCCCCTCGAGACCCGGCAGGGCCGAGACCGACACCGCGATCCGTCGACCGTCCGCATGCAGCAGGAACCGGCCTTCGCGCGGCACCACCCGCCCGCGCGACGCCATCCCCGACAGACCCTCCAGCAGGCGCGCCAGCCCGACGTAGGCGCCCCGGGGCTGCTCCACGTCGTGATCGTCGAGGCGCCTGCCGCTGTACGTGACGCGCATCGCCTCCCGCCGCGGCTCGATGCGGACCCGCGTTGCGCCGCGCCGGATCGCCTCCGCCGCCAGCGCGCGCAGACGATCGGCGCCCGGCGCGTCCTCGCGCAGCATCTCCGGCAGGACCGGCAGCAGGCGACGCCGACGATCCGAGAGAATCAGGATGTGGTCGCTCCCGGGCCGGTACACGACGCCGCTCTCGACTTCCGAGGGGTAGAAGCGGGCCAGGACCTCGGTGATCAGGGACGGCGGACAGATGAACGGATCGACGCGCAGGCCGGTGAGCTCCTCGACCGAGGGGATGAGCGCCGGAAGATCGGCGGTCATCAATCCGAGCGCCAGGACCCCATCCTGAACGCTCACCGGGACCATGCCGTAGTAGTGCGCCAGCCGGGCGGGTATGAGATCCACCGCCGGCGCCGTGTGCAGGGCGTCGGCCAGATCGGGGGCCAGGTCCTCGAAACAGTCTTTGAGGAAAAGGTGCATCGCCGCAGGCGTCGCCAGCCCCAGCTTGAGAAGGTTATATCCGAGGCGGCCGCCGCGCAGCCGTTGCTCCTCCAGCCCGCTGCCGACCGCATGCCTGGTCGCGATGCCGGCCTC
>DATFVU010000117.1:0-6191 GCA_035260145.1 Candidatus Polarisedimenticolia bacterium
TACGCCGCGCATTACCTTACGCCCTTCCTGGCGTCGCTCGAGCGCTTGCGCATCGGGGTGAAGGTCTACTACGCCGACCAGATGTACAAGTCCGGGATGATGGTGCCGCAGATCGTGCAGGCGCTCAAGGGGCGCGACGCGATCGCCCGCATCCTCCACGACTGCACCGGGCGCAAGGTCGAGCCGGAGTGGAGCCCGTTCAACCCGATCTGTCAGAGCTGCGGCAGGATGACCGAGACCGCGGTCAGGGGGTTCTCCGAGAAGGCCGAGACCGTCGACTACACCTGCGCCTGCGGCGGGCGCGGCACGGTGTCGATGAAGGGCGGAGGGAAGCTCACCTGGCGCGTGGACTGGCCGGCGCGCTGGGCCCGTATCCCGGTGACCATCGAGCCGTTCGGCAAGGACCACGCCACGCGCGGCGGCTCGTACGACACCGGCGCCCTGATCTGCAGGGAGGTGTTCAAATCTCCGCCTCCGTTCCCCGTGACCTACGAATGGATCTCGTTCAAGGGGATGGGGGACATGAAGAAGAGCAAGGGGAACGTCCTGTCGGTGCATCGCATGCTGGAGGTCCTCCCGCCCGAGGTGCTGCGCTACCTGGTGGTCAAGACCCGGCCGATGCGATCGATCGGCTTCGATCCGGGGCTGCCGCTGCTTTCGCTGGTCGACGAATTCGACGACGCCGCGTCGCAGAGCCGCGACCCGAGGGCCCTCCAGCTGGCGGGCGCCGATCAGTTCGAGCCGCTCGGCGTGCCGTTCCGGCACCTGGTGAACGTGGTGCAGATGGCCGATTTCGACCTCGACCAGGTTGTCGTCATTCTGCGCCGTAACAACTATCCCGCCGAGAACCCCGCCGCCGTCAAGGAGCGCGCGGGGTACGCCATCCGCTGGCTGCGCGAGTTCGCGCCCGAAGAGGTGAGGTTCGCGGTGCAGCGGAGTCTGCCCGAGGCGGCGCGCTCCCTGGACCCGCTCCAGCGCACCTTCCTGACGCGTCTCGCCGCGTCGTTGCGTCCCGGAATGAGCGGCGAGGAGATCCACGCCCTCATCTACGATCGCGCCAAGGAGTCGGGCATGGAGAAGACCACCGCCGCGTTCGAGGCGATCTACCGGGCGATTCTGGGGCAGACGAAGGGACCGCGCGCCGGCTGGTTCCTGGCCTTCCTGGAGCACGACTTCGTGGTGTCCCGGCTGCGCGAGGCGGGACGGGCGGCCGCGGCATGAGTCGTCTGGCGGCGGCGCTGGTCGTCTCCTGCCTGATGGTCCCCCAGATTGGATGGGCCCAGGCCCCGCTGCGCGACGAGTACGTCAAGCGTTTCCAGGGGAAGCCGGCACCGCCGTTCGCGCTGAAGGACATGAACGGTCGCGCCGTCCGCCTGTCCGACTACCGCGGCAAGGTGGTCCTGCTGAATTTCTGGTACTCCGCCTGTTACCCCTGCCGCGCCGAGACCCCCGATCTCATCACGCTGTATCGGGCGCACGAGAGCCAGGGTCTTGCGGTCCTGGGAATCAACACCGACGCGCTGATCATGGCGAGCGATCAGGGGAGGACGCTCCGGAGCTTCGTGGACACGTTCCGGATCCCGTATCCCGTCCTGGTCGCCGATCGGAAGGTCTTCGAGGACTACGGAAGAACTCCGATTGCGCCGATCACGTTCCTCGTCGATCCGCGCGGCACGATCGCGCGGGTGTTCTGGGGCGCGACCCATGGCCGCGATTTCGAGAGCGCGGTCGGGCCCTATCTCGAGGCGCGCGCGGCGGGCGGCCCCTCGAAGGGAGCGGCCTCGGCTCCGGCGGCCCCGTAGATCGCCCTTTCCCAGTCGAGGAAGCGCGCCTCGGCCTCGTGGCGCGACAGCCGCGGTGCGACCACCTGAGCACCGCTCCCGGCCGCCGCCCATCCGTCCGCCCGGCTCCACCAGTCCCCGGGATGGCGCGTGAGGAGGGCGGCGCCGAGGCAGGTGGCGTCGGGCGACTCGCGCACCATCACGGGCTTCTGCAGAAGATCCGCCTGGGCCTGCAGGAGGGCGCGGCAGCGCGTCAGGCCGCCGGCCACCAGCACCGCGCGTTCGGCGCCGCGCTCGGCGGCGACGGTCGGGGCCGCGGCACGGGCGATCTCGGCGCAGCGATAGGCGATCGACTCCACCACGGCCCGCAACAGGACCCGCGGCGCGGCGCCGCGGAGATCGCCGGCGAAGCGCGGCCCGGCCGCCGGATCCCAGCGCGGCGCTCCCACGCCGGCGATCGCGGGAAGGAAGTGGACCGTGCGCGGGCGGCCGTCGTCGGCCCCCAGGAATCGATCGAGATCGCGCGTCCTTAGCCGCAGGCGCAGTTTCCGGATGGCCCAGTCGATGGCGGTGCCGGCGGCGTTCACCGGCCCCTCGACGGCGTAGCGCGCCGATGTCCGTCCGGCCGGGTCGCCCTCCCTCCACGAGGCGAGCATCGTGGTCAACAGACCGGGAACGCGCACCAGCCGCTCGCCCGTGGCGATCAGGACGAACGCTCCCGAGCCGTAATTGATCGTCGTCACCCCCCGGGCGCGGGAGCCGAGGCCGATCAGCGCCGCCTGCTGATCGCCGGTCATCGCCGCCAGCTTGAGCGGCAGGCCGGCGCCATCGAGCGGCAACGGAGCCGGCAGCGTCGTCGTGACGAGGGCCGGCAGGGCGGGGGCGTCCAGAAGGGCCTCGAGGCCGAAGGCCTCGAACAGGTCCGGATCCCAGGACGGGGTCTCCAGATGGAACAGAAGCGTGCGCTGGGCGTTGGCGTGATCGATGGCGTAGCAGGCGCCGCCGCTGAAGTGCCAGAGAAGGAACGTGCCGAGCGTTCCCCAGAGCGCTCGGCCGGTCGCGACGCGCCGCCGCAGCCCCTTCACGGAGGACAGCGCCCAGGCCAGCTTCAGGGCGGAATAGTAGGGAGCGAGCCTCAGTCCGGTGCGCGCCGCCACCCTCTCGGCGAGTCCCTGTCTCGCAAGCACCTCCTCGCACAGGGGCTCGCCGCGCAGGTCCTGCCAGGAATAGGCCGGGGTCAGCGGGCGGCCGGTGTCCCTGTCCCAGAACAGGACGGTCGAGCGCTGCGTGGCGATTCCAAGGACGGGGTCCGCCATGCGCCGCGCGAAAGTGCCGCGCAGAGCGGCAACGGAGGCGGCCAGAATCTCACGGGGATCGTGCTCGACGCGGCCGGCCGCCAGGCGCCGTGTGCCGATCGGACGGCGCACCGCGCGCCCGGGCCGGCCGCGCGCCGACAGGAGGACGCTCTTGACGCTCGATGAGCCGAGATCGATTCCGCCCGGCATGCGGCGCATTGTAACGCCGCGGCGGCGCTCCGGGATCCGTTCCGGCGCATGGCGTCGGGTATCATGCGGTGCCGCGCGGTGACGCCGATGGCCTTGACCAACATCCTGACGGTCGATCTGGAGGAGTGGTTCCACATCGATGAGAGACTCATCCCTCCCGGGGAGTGGGACCGGTTGCCGAGCCGCGTGGAGGCGAACACCCGCGCGCTGCTCGAACTGCTCGAGGCTCACGCGGCGCGCGCGACCTTCTTCGTCGTCGGCTGGGTGGCCTCGCGACAGCAGCGTCTGATCCGCGAGATCCACGATCGGGGGCATGAGGTGGCGGTGCACGGCTACCTGCATCGCGAGGTGGAGCCGATGTCGGACGACGAGTTCCGCGCGGACCTCCGGGCGGCGCGAGAGTCGGTCGCGGCCTGCACCGGAGAGGCCCCCATCGGTTACCGGGCTCCCCGCTGGAGCCTGGGCGGAGCGCCCGGAGGAGGGCGCCTCGGCCGCTCGCGCGGGGTGGTCCTGAGCGCGCTCGACATCCTCGTGGCGGAAGGGATTCTCTACGACTCCAGTCTCGCGCCGATCGTGCACATCGGCGACCCGTCGTGGCCGCTCGATCCCCATCGGATCGATCGACGCGGCGGGTCGATCCTGGAGCTGCCGCCCATGGTCGGGAGGCGCTTCGGGGTGCGCCTGCTGTTCGCGGGGGGATGGGCGCTGCGGCGCGTCCCGAACCGGATACTCCTGAAGGAGATCACACGGCGCAACGCACGGGGAGCACCGGCGGTGATCGACCTGCATACCTGGGAGATGGATCCCGATCCGCCCGCGGTTCGCCTGCCGCTCAAGTACCGCATGGCTCACTACGGCGGCCTCGAGGGCTGGGTGCCGAAGCTGGGCGAGCTGCTGTCGCAATCGACCTGGGCGCCGGCGCGCGATCATCTGCGCGTGACCCTTGGCCCGGCGAAAGCGCAGGCGCAATAGAAGCGCGGCCGTCCCCCGGGAGGTGTGTGGGACGGCCGCGGCGCCTCGGGTAGGCGCCATCTCAGGGACGGATCGCTTCGCTCGACCCTGTTCGCGCGCGGGAAAGCGGGACGGCGGCCAGGGCCGCCGTCCCCTGGGGAAACCGATTCGGATCTCGCGGCGTGCCCGCCCCCAGGCCCTGCCGTGTGTCCTCGTCGTCTCCCCAGATCACGCACGTTTGTCTCGCCATCAGCGCCGCCGATCTCCGCGTCTGACGCGGCCCTTCCGCGTCCTTCCGCAAGGAAGGCAAGCGCGATGCCAGGGGGGATCGGCCGGAGGCGCCGGTCGGAAAACCTCACGCAACCTCGCGAAACAGAGCGACATGGAGCGAGAGTCCGCCCGGCGCCGCGCGCCTGTGGGATCGACGGCCGCCCCGACGCGCGTCCGCCCGCGAACGCGCGTCACGATCGGCGGGACGCCGGCTGACGACCGTTCCTGGCGTCTCGGACGGAGTTTTGCGGGTAGGATCGGGTCCGCAATGTCCGCGATTGAGCTCTCGATCCTGGTGGTCTCCTGGAACACCCGCGATCTCCTGCGGGACTGCCTGCGCTCCGTCCTCGCCAGCCTGGGCGGGATCTCCGCGGAGATCATCGTGGTGGACAACGACTCGGCGGACGGCAGCGCCGAGATGGTCCGGCGGGAATTCGCTCTCGAGCCCGGCGTGAGACTGATCGCGAACGCCCGCAACGAGGGATTCGCCCGGGGAAACAACCAGGCCTACGCGGCGGCGCGGGGGGAATTCATCGCGGTGGTCAACCCGGACATCGTGTTCCGGGGGCCGGTCCTCGGGACGATGATGGATCACCTGCGCTCCCACCCGAACGTGGGGATCGTCACCTGCGACCTGGTCGGAGCCGACGGCGTGTCGCAGTCCCTGCACCGGAGGTTTCCGAGCCTGCCAATCGTGTTTTGCCGTTTTACGCGCGTGGGGAGACGCCTCGATCAGTACGTGCTCGGAGGATGGGTGGCGAAGCGGTACCGCCTGCAGGACATCCGGCGTGCCGGGGTCGCGGTCATCGACCAGGCGGCCGCCGCCTGCCTGCTGATCGCCCGCCGGACGGTGGAGAAGATCGGAGGTCTGTTCGACGAGCGCTTTCCGCTGTTCTTCAACGACGTCGACCTGTCGAGGCGCGTGCGGGAGACGGGACTCGAGGTCCACGTCCTCTACGACCTCTCGGTCATGCACCACCGGGGGGCCAGCATCAGCCAGCTGCCGAAGGGTGAGCGCAAGCTGGAGCAGTACGAAATGTTGGAGCGCTACTTCGCCGTCCACGAGGCGCCGTGGAAGGCGCGTCTGGTCCGGCTCATGGTGGCGCGCAATCGTCGACGCGCCGCGCGCGCGCAGGCCGCCGCCCCCCGGGAGGGCTGAGGGACGGCCCGCCGTCCGCCGCCCCGCCGCTGAGGCGGTACAGGATCGCCGGCGGCTCCTCCAGGGTCACGACGGGCTCGAGGCCCGGGTGGGGTTCGCGCGGATCCAGAAGGCTCCGGAACGGCGTGCGGGTCTTCGTTTCCGAGGGACCATAGAACAGGTAGTCGGCGCCCCGCTCACGGCACAGCGCGACGAGGTTCTCGTAATCCTCCACCAAAGGAAACGGCACGGCGTTCATCTCGAGGTAGTAGGCGAGGTGCGGTTTCCTTGCGCAGAGGCCGGAGCGCCATCCGGCGCGCGCCTCGACCGGGGTTTCCGCCCGGAACCGATCCCGGATGGCGAGCACCTCCACGGGACCGCTGGCGATGGTCCTGGCGTTGCTCCAGGCGCCCAGCGCCGCGGTCAGTCCGAGAGCGGCCACGGCCAGCCGATGGGCGGCGACCGGCCGGCGTGACCCGAGCCAGGCGATGAACCAGGCGGCGGCGAACCCGTAGTACGGCAGGAGAGGGGAAGAGAACCGGACGC
>DATFVU010000118.1:0-16404 GCA_035260145.1 Candidatus Polarisedimenticolia bacterium
CCTCCTCCGGCAGCAGACCACCCTTCTTCGAATTGCAGGCGATGCAGCAGCAGACCACGTTCTCCCATGTCGACTTGCCCCCCCGCGACAGCGGCACTACGTGATCGAGGTTCAGATCGCGCGTCTGAAACTTGCCGCCGCAGTATTGGCAGCGATTGCGATCGCGGTAGAAGATGTTCTTGCGCGTGAAACGCACCTCGTGGCGCGGCAGCCGGTCGAAATCCACCAGCAGGACCACGCGCGGGATGCGGATGCGCAGAGTCGGCGTGACGATGGAGTCTTCCTCGGGCTGAGGCGGAATGTCGACCCAGTCCTCCCAGTCGTAGGTCGTGTAGTCCGGGGCGACGGCGCGCACGTGCCCCTTGTAGAGCAGGCAGAAGGCCTTGCGGACCGTGGTGACCTGGATGGCCTGAAACAGGCGGTTGAGGACCAGTACGTTGGTGTCCAGCATCGTTGACAGACGCGCCACGGGGCCGGCAGCCTCCCCGGGGCAATACAAAAAATAGAACGCCGTCAGCCCTTTGTCAAGGCGCGGCGCCCGTTCGAAGTCGGCCGATACGTCGTGACCAGGCTCTTCTTCTCGGCGTGACGCTCGAGCGCCAGACGAATCAGGCGATCGACGAGCGCCGGGAAGGGCAGGCCGCTTGCTTCCCAGAGCTTGGGATACATGCTGATCGGCGTGAAGCCGGGAATCGTGTTCAGCTCGTTGATGAAGATCGCCTCCGACGCGCGATCGAGGAAGAAATCGGCGCGCGCCATGCCGCAGAGGTCGAGGGCCTTGAACGCCTTGACGGCCAGCTCCCGGACGCGCTGCGTCTGCTCATCCGTGAGGGGCGCCGGAATCAGCAGCCGCGAATTCTCGTCGATGTACTTTGCGCGGTAGTCGTAGAACTCGTTCGCGGGAATGATCTCCCCCGGCACGGAGGCCTCCGGCTCGTCGTTGCCGAGCACGCTGCATTCGATCTCCCGGCCGTCCACCGCGCGTTCCACGATGATCTTGCGATCGTAGCGCGCCGCGACGTCGAGCGCCTTCAGCAGCTGGCCGCGGTCCTTGGCCTTGCTGACCCCAACGCTGCTGCCGCCGTTCGCCGGCTTCACGAAACAGGGATAGCCGAAGGACTCCTCCACGGCGTGCACGAAACGGTCCCGCCCGGCCGCGAGCTCGCGGCTCCGGATGACCCGGTGATCGACGATCGGCAGACCGGCGTCCCGGAAGATGACCTTCATCATCGCCTTGTCCATCCCCACCGCCGATCCCAGAACACCGGCGCCGACGTAGGGGATGTCCGCGAGATCCAGGAGACCCTGCAGCGTGCCGTCCTCTCCCCCCGTCCCGTGCACGATCGGGAAAACGACGTCGAGGCGGCCCGGGCCGGCCGCCCGGCGCGCGCGCCCTCCCGCCCGCGCAGTCCCGAGGGATGATCGGGGGAATGCGGCGAGACCGACCTCGCGTCCGCCGTTGCGCAGGCGCACCAGGCCGCCGACGGAGGGATCGGGCGGCAGAGCGCAGTGCGCGTCCCCCAGCACCCAGCGGCCCTGTCGCGTGATGCCGATCGGGACGACCTCGTACCGCCGGGGATCGAGCGCCTGCATGATGGCGCGCGCCGAGACCAGCGACACTTCGTGTTCCACCGACCGGCCGCCGAAGATGACGCCCACGCGCATGCGCCCGCGCGGCGACCCGGACCCGCCGGCGTGTCCCTTTCCTCGCCTCTTCACGAGCCGCCTCCCGAATCCAGGGCCCAGACCGGCCGCATCGAAACGGCCGCCGTCGCCGGAAGGCCCGCGGAGTGCAGGGCGCGCAGCCCCAGGCGCACGCGCGCCTCCAGGTGCCCGGCCTGCACTGGATCGATGGCCGACAGAAACACCGCTTCCGGATACTCCGTTCGCAGCCTCTCGAGGACGCCCGCGGGCGCCCGATCGACCTTGTTGAACACCAGAAGGCAGGGATCGTCGGAGTGCCCCAGATCGTCGAGCGTGTCGCGCGTGCTCCGCATCTGCTCCTCCAGGGAGTCGGACGACGAATCGACGACGTGCACCAGGAGGTCGGCGCCGGCCGCCTCCTCGAGCGTGCTCCGGAACGAGGCCACCAGGTGATGCGGCAGCTTGCGGATGAAACCGACCGTGTCCACGACCAGGAAGGGAGGACGCCCGCCGCGCTCGCAGCGCCGCACCAGCGGATCGAGCGTGACGAACAGCCGGTCCTCCACCCGCGCGAGAGCGCCCGTGAGCAAGTTCATGATCGTCGACTTTCCGGCGTTGGTGTAGCCGATGAGCGCCACGCGCGGAATCGTCAGTCGCTTCTTGCGGCGCTCGTCCCGCTCCTTTTCGATGTCCCTCAGATCGGAGGCCAGACGCGCGATGCGCTTGCGGATGATGCGGCGATCGATTTCGAGCTGCGTCTCGCCGACCCCCCTCTGCCCGATTCCGCCGACCTGGCGCGACAGGTGGCTCCATTGCCGGGTCAGACGCGGCAGCAGGTAGCGGAGCTGCGCTAGCTCGACCTGGGTCCGGGCCTCCCGCGTGCGGGCGCGTCGCGCGAAGATGTCGAGGATGAGGCCCGACCTGTCGAGAATCTTCGCCTCGACGCTCCGTTCGAGGTTCCTGATCTGGGCCGGCGACAGGTCTTCGTCGAAGACGGCGAGGTCGGCGCGCCGCTCACGCACCAAGCCGGCGAGCTCCTCGACCTTACCCCGCCTCAGGAGCGTTCCCGCGTGCACCGGCCCGCGCTCCTGGACCAGGGCACCCACGACCGCGGCCCCGGCGCTTTCGGCGAGCAGCCCCAACTCTTGAAGATGCTCGTCGACCTCGGCCCGTCCGGAGCGATTGCGGCAGAGCCCAACGAGAACGGCCCGTTCGAGGCGACTCACCCAGCGATCTTAGTCCCCGGGCGGCGGATCGTCAATGCGCTCCGGCCGGGGATTGATGCGCCGGGGGTGCGGTGTCCCCTTCCTTGAGGAGCGAGTCGAGCAGTGTTTCGTAGTCGGGCGGCAAGGAGCTGCCGGCGTAGCGGATCACGCCGTCCTTGCCGATCAGGAAATTCTGCGGGATGAAGGCGACCCTGTAGCTATCCTGGACCTCGCCTTCACCGTCCCAGAGAATCGGATAGTTGATCTTGAAGTCGCGCGCCACGGCGCGGACACCGTCCCTGGTCTGGCTCAGATTGACCACGATCGAGAGGACCTCGAGCCCGCGATCGTGATACTTGTCGTGTACGCCGCGGAGCGTCGGAATCTCCTGCATGCACGGGACGCACCAGGTCGCCCAGAAGACGACGTGCACCACCTGTTTTCCGCGAAGATTCTTGAGGCTGTACGTTCGGTTGTTCAGGTCCTTGAGGGTGAAGTCGATCGCCATGTTGCCCACCCGGGAGCCGACGCTCGGGGGAACCACCGGCATCTTCTGCGCCCGCAGGGACCCCAGAGGCAGCAGGCCGAGCGCGAGGGCGCCGCCCATCGCGACTCGTGTGAACCGGGATCGAAGAATCGACACGATCAGAAGCGCTCGATCTTAAAGGAGGTGGTCGATCTTCTCGACCAGTTTGTCCTTGGGGACGTATCCCAGCAGCTGGTCCTGGACCTTTCCCCCCTTGAAGAAGAGAACGGTCGGGACCGACATGATGCCGTACTTGACCGCGGTCGCCTGCGCCTTGTCGATGTCGAGATGGGCCACTCTCAGGCGATTGGCGTATTCGACCGCGATCGCCTCGACGATCGGCTGCAGGCGTTTGCACGGACCGCACCATTCCGCCGAGAAGTCCAGCAGCACCGGAACCGGCGAGCGCAGCACCTCGCTCTCGAAATTCTTGTCGTCGATTTCGACCACGCCATTATTCATGCAGCCGCTCCGCTCCAGCCCATGAGCATCGGACCCTTCGTATTCATGTTCATGACGGGAGGAACGATTATACCATCGTTCACACGAGCCGGAAGGTCGTCGCGATGCTCCCCACCAGGAGCCCGCCGTGGTTCCTGATCTCGCCCACGAACCTGTCCCGCATACGGCCGGCGTCCCGATCGGAAAGGACCTCGAGCTGTCGGAGCGCCTCCAGGGCGGCGCTGACGCGGGATCTCTGCCCCTCGCCATCGGAGATCTTGAGCGCCAGTCCCAGCCCGACCCCGTCCCTCTCCCACGCGAGCCCGTACATACCCTCCGCGCCGATCTTGGCGAGAAGGCCGTGCCGCCCGCTCCGCATGAGCTCGGTGCAGAGCCTGTCGGTGCCGCCGATCATCTCGGGATGGCCGCGCATCGCCGCCACGGCCCTTCGGGCCGCCCCATCCGCCGCTCCGCTCCCGGCGCACGCCGCGGCCAGCCGGGCGTACAGGAACGCCAGGCTCGAAAGGGGCATCTCGAAGGTGGGAGCGGAGCAGCCGTCGATCGCCGTCCGCATCCTCCCCGACGGCAGACCGGCGAGCGACTCGATGCGGGCGCGAATGGCGGTCTGCACGGGGTGCCCCGGCTCCAGATAGCTCTCCGTCGGCGCCCCGAGGTGAACGGCGAGCGCGAGCATCCCCGCGTGCTTCCCCGAGCAGTTGTTGTGCAGGGCGCCCGGCTCCTCCCCGCGCTCCCGGAGCGCCCGGGCGGACGGCTTGTGATAGGGGGCATGGGCGCCGCATTGCAGCGCCGCTTCACCCAGCCCGATGACCCGCAGGATCGATCGAACGGCCGCGACGTGGAACTCCTCGCCCCCATGCGATCCGATCATGACGGCGATGGCTTCGTCGGAAAATCGGAAGCGATCGGCCGCTCCCGTATCGAGTAGCGGCAGGACCTGAGCGGGCTTGGCCGTCGAGCGCAGCACCACCGGCAGCCCGGGATCGCCCGCCGCGGCCACCGTGCGGCCCCCGGAGTCGACCACCACGAGTGCGCCGAAATGCATCGATTCGAGGCTGTCGCCCCTGCGGATCTCGACGAGGGGCACGTAGCCATGCTGCGCGGAGCTCTTCGAGACCTTCGGTGCCGGCACGCTATCCACCCCCGGAACGGCGTCATTGTACGGTGAAACGGACGGCGAGTCGGCGCCGAACGCGCCGGTCCATCGGCTCCGGGTCCGCGCCGCCCCTTGTCCGCTCCCGGTTGATGCGCGTCGCGGGCGTGTATTACCATGCGCGCGCCCCGCATGACGCGGGCCACGGGCCCCGGCTCGCGACCCCCGAGGAGCCTATTGAGCGAGACGGCACCGGCGCACCTCAGAGCCGCGCGCGCCCTTCTCCCGCGCGCGCAATGGCGTCGTAACCAGGTCGCGGTGAACGTGGCCGCGGCCATGGTCTTCTTCGGGTTCACCCTGGTCATGCCGTTCCTGCCCTTCTACGTGCAGACTCTCGGAATCCGGGGAATGCGCAACGTCGCCCTGTGGTCCGGCGCCCTCCTGACGACGAGCCCGCTCCTCGCCGCGATCCTTGGCCCGATCTGGGGACGGCTCGCCGATCGCGTCGGGATGAGAATCATGGTGCAGCGGATTCTGTTCGCCATCTCGCTGCACTGGGGGTTGATGTTCTTCGTCAGCGACATCTGGCAGATGCTGGGCCTGAGGATCTTCCTCGGTCTGTTCTCCGGGTTCGGCACCATGTCGGTGGCCCTCGTCACCCACGGCTGTCCGCGCGAGCGCATCGGTCGGGCAGTGGGCGTCCTGCAGGCCACGCAGATTCTCAGCACGGCGCTCGGCCCTCTCGTGGGCGGGGTCCTGGCCCAGCTCATCGGCATCCGGCACACCTTCCTCGTCACCTTCGCGCTGTGCGCCACCGCCTTCCTGTTCGTCCTGGCGCTCTACCGCGACACCGCGCCGGCCCGCGAGCCGGAAGCGTCCGAGACCGTCGTCGTTCCACAGGAGGGGCCGATCTCGGCCGGCGTGCGCGCCCTGGTGTCCGGCACCGCGGCGGGCCCGTCCGCCTCCCGCGCCCTGTCGTTCCGGGAGATCCTGGCGCTGCCGATGTTCACGCACCTGCTGCCGCAGCTTTTCCTCCTCAATCTGGTGGACCGTTCGTTGTTCCTCGTGGTTCCGCTGGTCGTGTCCTCCCTGGCGGCCGGACGATCGGGCGCCGAGGCGCTGACCGGGATCGTCGTCTCGGCCGGGGCCCTGGCGAGCGCGGCGTCGGCCTTCCTGCTCGGGCGGGGGGCGAGCCGGGGGGCGCCCATGTCGCTCCTCCTGTACGGTCTCGCGGGCAGCACGGCGACGATCGTGCCGATGGCGCTCTGCCGCTCCATCCTGCCGTTCGCGACCCTGCGCGTTCTGCTCGGTCTGGCCGTCGGCGGCGCCATGACCCTGGTGTACACGGTCGGCGGCCATGTCCTGCCGCCGGACGCGCGCGTCGCCGGCTACAGCCTGCTTTCCAGCACCGCCATGCTCGGCGGCGCCCTCGGCCCGACCCTCTGCGGACTGCTGACGGCCATCGACCCGCGGGCTCCGATGCTGTTCGGGGGCCTGGTCTATCTCGCGCTGACCCTGCACGTGGCGGTCCTGTCGCGGCGCGCCACGCCCCTCGACGCCGTCGCGACCCGCCCGGCCACCCAGGGGCGCGCGTGACCGCCCGGGCCCGCCGCGCCAGCGTCGTCGCCACGCGTCTTTCGAACGGGCTCACCGTCATCCTGCGCGAGATGCGTCAGGCGCCGGTCGTGTCGGTGTGGTGCTGGTACCGCGTCGGCTCCCGTGACGAGCGGCCGGGATTCACCGGAATCTCCCATTGGGTCGAGCACATGAACTTCAAGGGGACGCGCCGCATCCCGAAGGACGAGGTGACCCGGCGTGTCGAGCTCGCCGGCGGCACCTGGAACGGCTACACCTGGCTCGACGTCACCACCTATTACGAGACGGTGCAGAGCGACGCGTTCGACGAGATGCTGCGGCTCGAGGCGTCGCGCATGACGGAATGCGTTTATTCGACGACGGAGGTCGAGCGCGAGCGAAACGTCGTGATCTCCGAGCTGCAGGGGGGCGAGAACGACCCGCGCTCGTTTCTGGAGAAGGAGGTCACCGGCACGGCGCTTCAGGCCCATCCCTACCGCTGGCCGACCATCGGCTATCTCTCCGATCTGCGGGTCATCACGCGCGACGATCTGTACGCGCACTACCGCCGCTATTACGTGCCGAACAACGCGATTCTGATCGCGGCCGGCGATTTCGAGAGCCGGACCGCGCTGCGTCTCGTGCGGCGCCACTTCGGGAAGATCCGGCGGGGCGAGGACGCCCCGCCCGTGCGCACTATCGAGCCCGCGCAGCGCGGCGAGCGGCGTCTCACCATCAGGCGCCCGTCCGGCGCCGTCTACCTGGACCTGGCCATGCATGCCCCGGCCGCCGCCGACCCGGAGTTCGCTGCGTTTCTCGTGGCCGATGGCGTTCTCGCGGGCGGGCCGACGGTCAACGTCTGGTCCGGGCAGGACGGACGGGGGCCGAGCAAGTCGTCGCGCCTGTACCGCGCTCTGATTGAAGGAAATCTCGCCGGCCAGGTCTCGACGCAAATCGTGCCGACGCGACATCCCTATCTGTATCGCGTCGCCGTGACCGCCAACGAGGGAGTCGAGCCGGGCCGGATCGAAGAGGCGCTTTCGGAGGAGTTCGAGCGACTGGCCCGCGGCGACATTGCCGAGCGCGATCTCGAGCGCGCCAAGACCCAGTTCCTGGCGCGCCACGCCCTCGAGTCGGAGAGCACCACGGACGCCGCTCACCAGCTCGGCTTCTTCGAGACCGTGGCCTCCCACCGGCTGTTCTTCGACCTGCCGCGCCGCGTCGAAGCCGTCACCGCCGCCGACGTGGCGGCCTTCGCGCGCCGGCGTTTCGATCGCGACCAGAGGACCGTCGGAGTCCTGCGTCCTTCGGGCCCCCTGACGGCCCCGGCCGGTCCGGCCGGGCACGGCGTCACCCGCTCGTGAGCGCCGTCGCGAGAACCCGCCTGGACAACGGTGTCGTGCTGATCGCGCGGCCGAATCGGGCGGCCAAGTCGGTCGCGATCCAAATGGTCTTCGAGGCGGGCGCGGCGTTCGATCCGGCATCGAAGGCGGGAACGGCGGCCCTGGTCGCGGGACTGCTGGACCGCGGCGCGGGAACGCTGTCCGCCGCGGAGATCGCCGCCACCTTCGACGACCTGGGGATCGCCTACGGCGCGGGGGCCGGGCGCGACTCGCTCGAGATCACTCTGCGCCTGCTGTCGGAGCACCTGCCGGGCGTTCTCGAGCGGCTGCGCCTGATCGTTTCGGAGCCGACGTTTCCGGAGGCCGAGATCGGCCGCGAAAAGGGGCGGCTTTTGACCGCCATCGCCGAGCGGGACCAGAACACCGCGGCGGTGGCCGAGATGGCCGTTCAGGCGACTCTGTACCCTTCCGGTCATCCCTATCGCTCACCACGTCTGGGCTCCCGCGACAGCGTGCAGCGCATCGAGCGATCGGATCTGACCGCTTTCCACAAGAGCCATCTGCGGCCTTCCGGTGCGATCGTATCGATGGCGGGCGATTTCGATCCGGCGCGCGCCATCGGGCTCGCCGCGAACATTTTCGGCGCCTGGAACGGAGGCCCGGGCCAATCGGCGCGGCGAGCCGTCCGGACCCCGGAGGCGGCGTCCGACCGGGCGGCGCGGCCCCCGATACCCGACCCGCCCGCTCCGGGGAGAATGATTTCGGTGGTGCGGCCGATCGCCGGGAAGACGCAGGCCGATATCGCCCTCGGCTTCAGGGGGCTCGCGCGCCGGTCGCCCGACCTGCCGGCGGTTCTCGTCCTCGACAGCATCCTCGGAGAGTTCAGCCTGGGAGGGCGGCTCGGGAAGGCGATACGCGAGCGCGCCGGTCTCGCCTACTACGCCTACTCGCACGTCACCGCGGGCCTTGGGGTCGGACCCTTCGTGGCGAGAGCCGGAGTCGCCCCCGAGCGCGTGCGGCGGGCGCTCGAGCTGATGCGCGGAACCATCGCGCAGGTGGTGCGCCGCGGCGTCTCGCCGTCCGAGCTGCGCGATTCGAAGCAGGCCCTCTCCGCCGCCGTACCGCGGCGCATGGAGACCAACCCCGACGCGGCCGAGATTCTCGCGGACGCCGAGTTCTACGGTCTCGGAATCGATTATCCCCGTCACCTTCCCGAGCTGATACGGGCGGTCACCCGGAGCCAGGTGGAGGAGGCGGCGCGCAAGTACCTGACGCTCAAGAGCTGCGTCCTGGTCGTGGCCGGTCCCGCGATGGACAAGGAGACTCTGGCATGAAGCAGCCCGCCCGCGTTGTGCTCACTCTGTTATCCGCCCTGCTGCCCGCGACGGTCGCGGCGCCGGCCCCCGCCCCCGCCAACCCGCCCGCGGCGGTCGAGGCGTACGACGTTCTCGTGCGCGGCGGCCGGATCGTGGACGGGTCGGGCAACCCGTGGTTCGCCGCCGACCTTGCGATCCGCGGCGACCGGATCGCGGCGATCGGAAGTCTGAAGAACGCCCGGGCGCACCGGACGATCGACGCGCGGGGCCTGGTGGTAGCGCCCGGCTTCATCGACATGCTCGGGCAGTCCGAGTTCACCGTGCTCGTGGATCCCCAGGTGCGCAGCAAGATCACGCAGGGAATCACGACCGAGCTGACCGGCGAGGGCGGCTCGGTGGCGCCGCAGACCTCCTTCACCATCGAGGACCTCCTTCCGGGGCTCGCGGAATACAAGATCAGCGTCGACTGGCGCGATTACGACGGCTATTTCAGGAGGGTTAAGGCGAAGGGATCGGCGATCAATTTCGCCCACCTCGTCGGGGCGACCCAGGTGCGCCAGGCCGTTCTGAAGAGCGACAACCGGCTGCCGGACGCTTCGGAGCTGGAGGCCATGAAGCGCCACGTGGCCCGGGCCATGGAGGCCGGCGCGTTCGGCGTGTCCTCGTCCCTGATCTATCCCCCGGCCAGTTTCTCGGACACGCACGAGCTGGTCGAGCTGGCGAAGGTCGCGGCGTCGTACGGGGGGATTTACGCGTCGCACATCCGCAACGAGGCGGAGGGAATCATCCCGGCCCTGAAGGAGGCGGAGACGATCGGAGAGCAGGCGGAAATCCCCGTCGAGATCTGGCACCTGAAATGCGCCGGGAGGAAGAACTGGGGCCGCATGCAGGAGATCCTGGCCACGATCGAATCGGCGCGGGCGCGCGGCATCGACATGACCGCCGACATCTATCCCTACCCCGCGTCGTCCACCGGCCTCGCCGCGAGCCTGCCTCCGACCGCCTCGGAGGGGGGCGTCGCCGCCCTGGTGGCGCGCCTCAAGGACCCCGCCCAGCGCGAGCGCATCCGCGAGGAGGTCGAGCATCCTTCCGGCGGGTGGGAGAGCCTGTTCCACAACGTCGGCGGGCCCGAGGGAGTCCTCGTCGTGGGGGTGCGTACGCAGGCCAACAAGCCGTATCAGGGCAAGCGTCTGTCGGAAATCGCCAAGATGCGCGGCAAGGACGCGATCGAGACGATGTTCGACCTGCTCGTCGAGGAAAGCGGCTCCGTGGACTGCGTGTACTTCGCCATGTCGGAGGAGGACGTCCGGACGGCGATGGCGGCGCCCTGGGTGGCGTTCAACTGCGACAATGCGGGAGTCTCACCCGAGGGAGTGCTGGGGGCGAGCAATTGCCATCCGCGCGCCTACGGCACGTTTCCGCGGGTCCTGGGCCGGTACGTGCGGGACGAGTCGATCCTGCGACTCGAGGACGCGGTGCGCAAGATGACGTCGCTTCCGGCTCAGAAGATCGGGCTCAGGGATCGCGGCCTTCTGCGTCCCGGGATGTACGCCGACATCACCGTTTTCGACCCCGCGAAGGTCATCGACCGCGCCACCTTCGACGCGCCCCACCAATTTTCGGAGGGGATCGTCGAGGTGTTCGTGAACGGCATCGCGGTCGTCGACCAGGGGAAGGTCACCGGACGCCTGCCGGGCCGCATCCTGCGCGGGCCGGGGCACCGCCAGGCGCGCTGAGCGCCTCCCGGCCGGATCCGGCGAGCGCCGCCAGCACCTCGAGCGTCTTCTTTCGATTCTCCTCCACCATGGCCCGGACGCGCGGCGCCCGGGCGGCGGCCGCCGCTCTGGACGGTGGCGCGAGTGCCGCCTCGATCGCATGCATCAGCGCCCGCGAGTCGCCGGGAGGATAGGTCTGCACTCCCTCGGGACGCGTCGGGTGCGCGGCGGCGACCACGGGCACGCCCGCGAGCATCGCCTCGTGCAGACCGATCCCGAAGCTGTCCACACGCGACGGCCTCACGTAGACGTCGCTGCGCCCGATCACGGCCGCTCCGTCGGGATAATCCGAGAGGACCATGAGGACGTTTTCGCCGTGGCGCGCCCTCGCCTCGTTCAGGGCGGCGGAGATCGCCGGCTCCCGTGCGAACGATCCGAGAAGAACCACCATCCGCGCCCGATGGCCGCACGATCGCAGCCCCTCGAAGGCCAGCAGCAGCTCCTCGATCCCGTACAGCGAGTCCAGGGCGCCGCTGGCGCTGATCACCGGCCCGTCCGCTCCGAAAAAGGAGACGAGCTCCTGCGGCAAAGGAGTCGGGGATGTGCCCTCAAGCGTCAGGAGCGGATCCAGCCGGTGCACGCGCGACCGCGGGGCGATCCGACGAACCGCCTCCACGATAGGCGCGCTCATTCCGATCACCCCCGCGAGGCGGCTCAACGCCGACGCCAGGCGGTCCCGGGCCGCGCGGTCGAGCGAGTCGACGAATCCGGGAAAGGCGCCGTCGTGGATGGCGAGTGCGTACGGAGCCCGGATGAAGACACGCGCTCCCCGCGCGTAGGCGGCGTCGCGCCAGAGGGGCGGCTGATTGTCGAGAACCAGGCAGGGACGATGCCGCCGGACGGTGCGCGCCACCGGGATCATCTCGGCGCCGATCGCCCGGCCCGCGATCTTCCTGATGCCGCGCTCGACCAGACCGGCCCAGCCCGCAGGGGCGCGCGTGGCCTCGAGCTGGAAAGCACAGGCGCCCTCCGCTCGCAGCAGGTCCACGAGGCTCTTGCAGTGCCTGCTGACGCCGCCGACGGGCGGCTCGATCGGCCCAAGGACGAGCACGGTGCCGGTCAACGCAGGCTGCCGTCCCATTCCGGCTCGACCGTGAGATCGGTGTCCCCGCCGCGCACCCCGCCCCCGGGCCCGGATCTGCCCAACAGCCGGAGGCATGCGGCGAGCGCGCGGGCGCACGCGCGCAGCGTCCCCGCGACCAGGTCCAGGAGCGGACCGAGCGGACCGCGCCGCATCCATTCGCCGACCCAGAGGAGGCGCGCCAGCGACTCGCCGTGCGGCAGACCGCCCATCCCGAGGGCCTCCCCGAGCGCCCGCGGATCGAGCTCCCCGAAGACGCGCGGCCAGTCGCCGCTTCGGAGCAGAACGCGCGCCCGATCCCGGACGCACTCGGCGCCCCGGTTCTGTCCAGAATGGGGATAGGTGACATGGCGGAACAATTTGACGTTCATGTACCTGAAATCGGCGCCGCAGGCGATGAGCCGCGCCATGTAATCGGTGTCGACGGCGCGGAAGCTGGTGTCGAAGAGCCCGGCGCGCTCCAGGCCCCGGCGCGTCAGCACCAGACCCAGGCCGCACTGGGTGAAGCGCAGGATGTGTCCGACATCGTCCTTCAGCCGCAGCCCCGCGGGCAGGAAGCGGTATTCGACCAGCCGGGTCTCGCCGGTCGCCGGATCGAATTCGCACGCCTCGCCGCCACACATCAAAGCGTCGATCGAGGGATCGGCCTCGAGCGCCGCGATGGCGGCGCGCATCGCGTCCGGGTAGAAGTGATCGTCGTCGGTGAGCTGCTTGATGATGTGGCCGCGAGCCCTGAGGACGCCGCGGTTCAGTCCGTGAGCCTCTCCCGTGTCCGGCTCGGAGATGAACGTGCCGACGAGATCGCGGTGCTTCGCCACCACCGCCGCCGTGTGGTCGGTCGAGCCGCCGTCGACGACGATGAGCTCGTCGCCGTCGTCCACGAACGCGCGCGCGCCGGCCAGGGCCCGGTCCAGGTGGTCGGCGCGGTTGCGCGTGGACAGCACGTAGCTGACCCGCACCGGGCGCGCCTCCGGATTCACCCGGGCCTCGGCGTTGCGCACCGAATCCTCCTCAGAGGTTCGTATAGGGTGTCTTGAACTCGAGGAACTCCACTCCGCGCACCAGCTCGTCGATCCCCTCCTCGAGGGAGATCGTGGTCGTGAACCCGAGGTCGCCGATCTTCTTGTACGACACGACGTAGTCGCGCTTGTCGGCGTCCTGGCCGAAGTCGGCGTAGTGCAGGTAGTGATCGACCCGGGCGCGGATCATCTCGCAGACCTCGGCCTTGCTGTAGTTCATCTTCTCCGATCCGACATTGTAGATCCGGCCGCGCATGCGTTGCGCGTTCTCGATGCCGAACAGGAAGGAGCGGGCGATGTCGTGGACGTGGATGAACGTGCGCATGAAGCGCGCCTCGTACACGACCAGATAGCGCATCTTGATGGCCGTGTACACGAATTCATTCACCAGGAGGTCGAGACGCATCCGGGGGGACATCCCGAAGGCGGTGGCGAAGCGGTAGGCGATGGTGCTGCAGTTCTCCATGATGTAGCGCTCGGCCGCCGTCTTGGTCTTGCCGTACAGGGTCAGGGGGTGGAGCGGCGTCTCTTCGGTGCAGACCTCGTCCACCAGCGCCCCGTAGTTGCTGCCGGTCGATCCGAACAGGACGAGTCGGTCACGGCCGGCCGCGTCGGCGACGACCTTCGTGCCCTCGAGGTTGACCGAGGTCGCCAGGTCCGGGTATTTCCGGCAGGCGGGGAAGCCGACGATCGCCGCCAGATGGATCACGGCGTCGCATCCGCGCATCGCCTCGCGCACGTCGCGCGCGTCGCGCACGTCGCCCCGCACGAACTCGAACCCTTCGCGGCGCACCAGCGGCAGGAGGCTGTTGCCGCCGTACATCAGGTTGTCCAGGACGCGCACGCCGTGGCGCCGTTCCAAGAGGTGAGGAACGAGGACCGCGCCGATGTATCCCGCACCACCGGTGACCAGGACTTTCATGCACCGCTCCCGCTTGCAATATGGTCATTGCCTCGCGCGATTTCCAGCCGGGGCCCCGGGACCTGCCCCGCGTCGAGGCGCGCGGGGGTTGAAATCCTCCGACAGGTCAATAGATTATGCTCAGGTGACACGTATCGGCACCTGGATCCGGAGGGACCCCGAAGTGAGCCTGGCCCGATCGCCCGCATCCCTTCAGGGAGCCGCCGCGAACGTGTCCCCGCCGCCGACTTCTGCCGGGAGGCGCGCTCCCCTGACGGTCATCGAGCCGGGCGGCTGGCGCGGGCTCGGGGTGGCGGAGCTGTGGTCGTATCGCGAGCTTCTGTATTTCCTGGTCTGGCGCGACGTCAAGGTGCGCTACAAGCAAACGGTGCTCGGCGTCGCGTGGGCCGTCATCCAGCCGCTGTTCACGATGATCATCTTCACCCTGGTCTTCGGTGCCATCGGCGGCCTCGACCGGCGCGTGCAGGCGCCCTATCCCGTCTTCGCCTACGCCGGCATCCTTCTCTGGACGTTTTTCTCCGGAGCCGTCACCCAGAGCGCGCAGAGCCTGATCGCCAGCAGCCATCTGATCTCCAAGGTCTACTTCCCGCGGCTCATCATTCCGATCGCCGCCGTGGGCAGCGAGCTGGTGGACCTGGGCATCTCGTGCGTCATGATGCTCGGACTGATCCTGGGTCACGGCCTTCCCTTGACACCCCGGGCCCTTCTGCTACCCCTGTTCATCGCCGCCTCCCTCGTGGCGGCGCTCGGCGTGGGCACTCTCCTGTCGGCCCTCACCGTCGCCTATCGCGACTTTCGCTACGTGACCGGATTTCTCATCCAGACCTGGATGTTCGTCAGCCCCGTCGCCTACCCGCTCGAGGTGGTGCCCGAGCGCTGGCGCCTTCTCTACGCCGTCAATCCGATGGTCGGGCCGATCGGCGGCTGCCGGTCGGCGCTTCTCGGCCTGCCGTTCGCGTGGGGGCCGATGGCGGTCTCCGCGGCGTCGTCGATCGCCCTGCTCGTCCTCGGGATCGCCTACTTCCGCCGCGTCGAGCGGCGTTTCGCGGACATCGTGTGAGAGGGCGCGCCTCGTGACGCCGATGATCCGGGCCGAAGGCGTGGCCAAGAGGTATACGCTCGGCGCCCGGCAGGGAGCCTACTCGTACCTGACGCTGCGCGACTCGATCGCGGCCGCCGTCCGGTCTCCCCTCCGCCGCCTGCGGCAATTGTCGGGCCGGGACGACGGGGCTCCGTTCCTCTGGGCGCTCGACGGCGTCTCGTTCGAGGTGCGGCAGGGAGAGACCCTGGGGATCATCGGCCGGAACGGCGCCGGCAAGAGCACGCTCCTCAAGATCCTGTCGCGCATCACGGATCCGTCGCGCGGGCGGGTCGAGCTGTACGGCCGGGTGGGGAGCCTCCTCGAGGTCGGCACGGGGTTCCATCCCGAGCTGACGGGACGCGAGAACATTTTCCTGAACGGCGCGATCCTCGGCATGAAGCGGGCCGAGATCCGATCCAAGTTCGACGCGATCGTGGAATTCGCGGAGATCGGCCCCTTCCTCGATACGGCGGTCAAGCACTACTCGAGCGGCATGTTCGTGCGCCTGGCCTTCGCCGTGGCCGCCCACATGGACCCGGACATCCTTCTCGTGGACGAGGTGCTGGCGGTGGGGGACGCCGCGTTCCAGAAGAGGTGCCTCGGAAAGATGGACGACGTGGCGCGGCAGGGGCGGACGGTCCTGTTCGTCAGCCACCACATGCCCTCCGTGACCCGATTATGCCGGCGAGGCATCCTGCTGGAAAAGGGGCGCATCAAGATGGACGGAGGAGCGGCCGAAGTCACGGGCGACTACCTGAAGTCCGATCTCGGCACGTCGGCCGAGCGCGTCTGGGCCGAGCCCTCGGGCGCGCCCGGCGACGCCGTCGCCCGCCTGCACGCCGTGCGGGCCCTCTCGGGCGGCCGGGTCAGCGAATCGTTCGACATTCGCGAGCCGGTCGTCGTCGAGATGGACTACTGGAACCTGAAACCGGGCGCCGTCCTGGTGTCGGCGTTCAGCTTTCTCAACGACCAGGGCGTGCACCTGTTCGTCTCGTCCGACTGGTTCGGCGGGAAGCGAAACGACGTCCCGAAGGCGAAAGGCCTTTACCGCGCTCGCTGCGTCGTCCCCGGCAATCTGTTCGCCGAGGGGCAGGTGCGCGTCGTGGCCGAGGTCAGTACCGGCGATCCGGTCTATCAGATCCACTTTCTGGAGTACGACAGCGTAGCCTTTCAGGTGGTCGACAGCGGCGAGCCCGGAAGCGTGCGATCCGGATGGGGACGTCCGATTCCGGGCGTGGTGCGCCCGACCCTCGAGTGGACCACGGTCCGCCTCGATGCCGGAGAGGCGGCGTGAAGCCCGTCCTCGTCCTCGGAGGGACGGGCTTCCTGGGCCGGCGGGTGATGCGGCTCCTGGAGGAGCGGGGG